>SSTA01000223.1 GCA_009469685.1 Azonexaceae bacterium
GAAGAAGCGGAATTATGTAACAGCCCCTAATAACCGTCAACTCCCCCCTCAACACCAACACCCTCAACCCAACACCGCAACAGCAAAGAGCCGCGCATTATACGGATCAGAGAAACGACGTCAATGGCCTCGCCCAAACTTTCCGAATCGCGCCAGCCCAACCCAACTCGACCGCGCAAAATAGCCCCGCATCCCTCTCGCAAGCGCGAAAGTCAGCTCACAGTCACCCGAGCAAACTTGCGCTTGCCCACCTGCAGCACCACCGTCGCCCCGCGGGAGATTGCAAGGCAACGATCTTCGACTTTTGCGCCATCGGCGCGAACTCCGCCCTGATCGATCATCCTGAGCGCCTCGGAGGTGCTCGCCGTGAGACCGGCGAGCTTGAGCATCTGAACCACTGGGAAATCCTTGCCGTCTCCGGCAAACGTGAACTCAGGCATCTCATCGGGCAGCGCCCCTTGCCGGAAGCGTGCCTCGAAATCGGCCAATGCGTCGTCAGCGGCCCGCCGATCGTGGAATCGCGCCACCAACTCCTGCGCCAGAAGGACCTTGACGTCACGGGGATTTCTCCCGCCTTCGACCTCGGCTTTCATGGTCGTAATCTCACCCTGCGGAAGGAAAGACAGGAGGTCGTAGTAGCGCCACATCAGCTCGTCCGAGACGGACATGATCTTGCCAAAAATCTCCCGGGGCGGCTCACTGATCCCCACATAATTGCCCAAGGACTTGGACATCTTGTTCACGCCATCGAGCCCCTCCAACAGGGGCAGCATGAGGACGCACTGGGGCGGTTGTCCGTAATGCTTTTGCAATTCCCGTCCGACCAGGAGATTGAATTTCTGATCGGTCCCGCCGATTTCGATATCCGACCGCAACGCAACGGAGTCATACCCTTGGCAAAGAGGGTAGAGAAATTCGTGCAACGCGATGGGCTGGCCTGCGCCGTAGCGCTTGGCAAAGTCATCTCGCTCCAACATCCGGGCCACAGTATGCTGGGCCGCTAAGCGGATCATGCCCGCAGCCCCCAGGGCGTCGAACCAGGCGGAATTGAATCCCACTTCTGTCTTTTCCGGATCGAGAATCTTGAACACCTGGTCCTGGTAAGTACGCGCGTTCTCCAGAACCTGCTCGCTCGAAAGCGGGGGACGGGTGGCGTTCTTCCCGGTGGGATCTCCGATCATGGCAGTGAAATCGCCAATCAGGAAGATGACGTGGTGGCCAAGGTCCTGAAAGTGCCGCAGTTTGTTGAGAAGTACGGTATGCCCGAGATGGAGGTCGGGCGCAGTGGGATCGAACCCAGCCTTGACCCGGAGCGGCCGCCCGGACTTCAGGCGCTCCACCAATTCCGCCTCGACCAGCAATTCATCGCTTCCGCGCTTGATTTGCAATAGGCAGTCTTCAATGCTCGTCATCGCTCGACCCTCAACGGCCCTCGCCTTGCTTCTGCTAAACTCCGCGAAGTTTTTTGCCAGAAAGCCAGACCCATGAAAAAGTGCGCCATTCTAGCGCATTCGCCTAGCCCGATCGACGACGGTTCCCGGCGCCGCTGGACCCTGGGCGTGACGGCCCTCTTCCTGGGAATTGGCATGGCAGGCGCCATCGCCGTTTCCCGCGACGAGTTGCAGTCGACCGCTCGCGCTCGCGTCATCGAGCAGATTTCCTTCGAGGCAACTCCACTGATCGAGAGTGTCGGCAGCATCTTCGTTGCCGAGGAACGCATCCAGCGCGGCGACTCGGTGGGTGGGCTGTTTGAGCGGCTGGGCGTCGGAGATCCAGAGGCGATGGCGTTTTTGCGCAATGACGAGACCGCCCGAATCTTCTTTCGTCAACTCGTCCCAGGCAGGACTGTCGTTGCCAGGATCAATGAGAACGGGGCGCTGCTTTCCTTGGTGTTTCCACTGAACGGAAACGAAACCGCCCTCCAGATAGATCGCACCAACCAGGGGTTTACCGCGCGCATACTGCCGGCGCGATTCGAACCCCACGTAGAGACCAAGGTTGCCGAGATCGAGACGTCGCTGTTCGCAGCCTCCGATGCCGCCGGCATTCCAGACGCGGTCGCAATTCAATTGGCCGAGGTCTTTTCTGCCGAAATCGACTTTCATCGGGATCTCCGCCGCGGAGACCGCTTTTCGGTCGTCTACGAAATGAACTACCTCGACGGACAGCCGGCCCGAAGCGGACGAATCCTGGCTGCCGAATTCGTCAATAACGGACGCACCCACACTGCCATCTGGTTCGAACACCAAGGGCGAGGCGCTTACTATGGCGAGGACGGAAGTCCAATGCGACGCACTTTCCTGCGCTCGCCGCTGGAGTTCTCTCGCATTACTTCTGGCTTTGCCATGCGTCTTCACCCCATCCTGCAGGAGTGGCGCGCCCATCGCGGCATCGATTACGGCGCACCTACTGGCACGCGCGTCCGTGCCACGGCGGATGGTGTGGTGGAATTCGCCGCAACTCAAGGGGGATACGGAAGGTTGCTGGTCCTGCGACACAGCAGCGCTTATTCAACCGCTTACGGCCATCTCAGCGGTTTCGCGAAAGGTCTCAAGAAGGGAACCCGGGTCTCCCAGGGCGAGACGATAGGCTATGTGGGACAGTCCGGCTGGGCTACCGGCCCGCATCTTCATTATGAATTCAGGGTCAATAACCATCAGGTTGACCCGCTGGCATTTATTTCGCCTCCGGCCCTGCCGCTCGAATCATCTCAGTTGAAGCTCTTCAGGGAGCGCACCCGAGAATGGGGGCACACCTTGACGCTGTTGCGCGACGCCAGCGCCGCCTCCGCAAACTAATATCCCGGGGGCGCCCAAAAAAAACGGGCGGCATCGTTGCCGCCCGCTCTGGTTGGTCTTGGCGATCAGGCAGAGAAGCTAGAGCCACACCCGCAAGTGGAGGTGGCATTGGGATTCCGGATCACGAACTGAGAACCTTCGAGCCCCTCGGTGAAATCGATCTCCGCACCGACCAGATACTGGTAGCTCATGGGATCGATCAACAAGGTCACCCCGTTCTTCTCCATCGTGGTGTCATCTTCATTGACGTCCTCGTCAAAGGTGAAGCCATACTGGAATCCGGAGCAACCACCGCCGGTTACGAAGACCCTCAGTTTCAGGCCGGGATTTCCCTCTTCCTCGATCAACTCCTTCACCTTGCTGGCGGCACTATCGGTGAAGACGAGGGGGCTGGATATATCGCTGACGGCGTTCATGGAGGACTCCTTGGAAAAATCGACGCGGGATTATGGATGCGGCGAACAACGCCGTCAACGCGATTAGTTCGACGCCGCGAGCTTTAGTTCCACGGACTTGCCGGGCCGATGCACAAGCCGCCCCTCGATCACCGCACCCTGATGCATTTCGATGATCGAGTATTCGACGTCTCCCACGATACGGGCCTTGGGCTGCATTTCAAGGGACTCGGTAACGACGACTGGACCCACCACGGTGCCATTGATGACCAGATGTGCGACATCCACAGCGCCTTCGATACGGGCCTGTTCGCTCACCACCAGGGTCGACGAAGTCGCTCCGTCGCTGGCGGCAACGCATCCCTTGACTTCGCCGTCAATCCGCAACCCCCCGGCGAACCGGATGTTTCCCTCGACCTGGGTTCCTGCGCCGATCAGACTGTCGATCCGATTTTGCGGTTTGGTTTCTTTGCCTTTGCCGAACATGCTACCTCCTAAAGGGTCGCTACGCGTTTGGCACGAAGTGTATCACCCTGGAAAAGACGAGCCTCCACACCCTTCACCTGCGCGCCCTGAGGCAGCTTGAAGGCCCCCTCCTTACGCTGGAAGTGCAGAACGTCCACACCGTATTCGGCAATTCCCTGACCTGGCTCCGGCAACGTGAGGGCCTGATCCTTGCCGGCCAGCGCGTAACTGACGACGATTTGAAGCTTCCCCTTGAATTCTTTGACTTGCTTGCTGGGAACAAAGCCGATCAGCAGTCGATACCGATAGGAATCCGCGGCGACTTCTCGACTGACCTGCAGCCGCTCGATCCTGACTGCGGATTCGACGCCAACAGGAGGAACCAGACGCTCGAAGAAGGCGATCTCCTCCTTGAGACTGGCATTTTCCGCTTCCAACCCCTTGACCCTGGAAAGGAGCTGTTGGCGGACCGTCCTCTCCATCTGCATTCCACTCTGCTCGGTCCCCACCGCGCCGCGCAGTACCTGCAACTCCTCCTCCGCAGCTTCGAGCTTCTCCTTGAGCACCCCGATTTCCTGGGAAAGTCCTGCCTTTTCGCCGCGCTGGGCAACAAGCCAGACAGCGGCTGCCACACAGAGGACCAATGCAACCAGCGCCCCTGCATACCATTGCCAGGACACATGGCTGCGCACCGTCACCCGGGGCGCAGCGATTCCGAAGCGCCGTCGAAATCGCCTGATCTTCAGGGTAACAGCGGGGGTCGGCATAGACCGAGGGTCTCCTCGAAGCCGAACATCAGGTTCATGTTCTGGACTGCCTGACCGGCGGCGCCCTTGACTAGGTTGTCGATGACCGAGAGGATCACCAGGGTATCGCCGCCCTGCGGGCGATGAACGGCAATCCGGCAGATGTTGGCCGAACGGACCGAGCGGGTCTCTGGATGGGACTTGGCCGGCAGTACATCGACGAAGGGTTCTGCGGCATAACAGCCTTCGAAGATTCCCTGGAAATCGGCCTCCTTCGAGATCCGTGCGTAGAGCGTGGCGTGGATACCCCGGATCATGGGGGTGAGATGCGGCACAAAGGTCAGCCCCACGGGCTTACCCGCCATCTGGCCCAGGCCTTGGCGAATCTCAGGCAGATGCCGATGCCCGGGAACTCCATAGGCCTTGAAATTATCTGCAGCCTCGGAAAACAGGATGTGAGTTTCCGCCTTGCGACCCGCGCCGGAAACCCCCGATTTCGCGTCGGCGATCAGGTGATCGACATCGACGAGGCCAGCGCGCACCAGTGGGAGGAAGCCCAACTGAACGGCCGTGGGATAACAACCGGGATTGGCCACCAGCCGGGCCGATCGAATCTCGTCGCGGAAGACTTCCGGGAGTCCATAGACAGCCTTGTCCACCCACGCGGGTGCGGAATGGGCCATGCCATACCACTTTTCCCACTCCGCTACGTTCCGAATCCGGAAATCGGCCGCCAGGTCGATGACGCGCACTCCGGCATCCAGCAGTGCCGGCGCCTGCTGCATGGCAATCCCGTTGGGCGTGGCGAAGAAGACCAGATCACAAGCCCGGAGGTCTGCGCGGGAAGGATCTTCGAACTCCAGGTCGATGTGGCCGCGCAAACTCGGAAACATGGCGTCGACCCGCGTCCCCGCGTCGCCCCGGGACGTAATGGCCGCAACTTCGGCTTCCGGATGGGAAGCCAGCAGGCGAAGCAATTCGACGCCGGTATATCCGGTGCCACCGACAATTCCAACCTTGATCATGAAAGCTCTCCTGAAATCCGGACCATCATAACCTTCCCGCACCCATGAAAAAAGCCGCCAGTCGGCGGCTTTTCCCGGATCGAAGACGCATCAGCGCTTGGAGAACTGCTTGCGGCGACGGGCTTTGTGAAAACCGACTTTCTTACGCTCGACTTCGCGGGCATCGCGAGTGACGAAGCCTGCCTTGGAAAGCGCGGGCTTGAGCGCTGCATCGTACTCGATCAGGGCACGGGTGATCCCATGGCGCACGGCGCCGGCCTGACCGGATTCGCCACCACCGGTCACATTGACCTTGATGTCGAATCCCTTGACTTGCTCGACCAACTCCAGGGGCTGGCGGACAATCATACGACCCGTTTCGCGAGAAAAGAATTCGTCCACCGGCTTGCCATTGACGACGATCGCGCCGGTTCCGCGCTTCATGAACACACGGGCCACCGCACTCTTGCGCCGCCCGGTACCGTAAAAATAAGCCTCAGCCATTTCAAAAACCCCTTAGATTTCCAGCGCCTTGGGCTGCTGGGCGGAATGCGGATGCGAACTGCCGGCGTAGCACTTAAGCTTCTTCAACATGGCGTAGCCCAGAGGACCCTTGGGCAGCATCCCCTTGACAGCAGTTTCCAGGGCGCGGCCCGGGAAGCGCTGCTGCATCTTCTTGAAGTTGGTTTCGGTCACACCGCCAGGATAGCCGGAATGGCGATAGTATTTCTTGTCGTCGGCCTTGTTGCCCGTCACGACCAATTTCTCGACATTGGTGACGACCACGAAGTCGCCGGTGTCAACGTGGGGCGTGTAGATCGTCTTGTGCTTGCCGCGCAAACGGCGGGCAATTTCGGAAGCGAGGCGGCCGAGGACCTTGTCTGTGGCATCCACCACAAACCACTCGCGCGTCACCTCATGTGGCTTGGCGGAAAAAGTTTTCATCTGTGCCGTCCTTGGAATCGGGTGCTGATTACAGAAAGCCGCGCAGTATAGGGGATACCGTTCTCGCGTGTCAAACGGCAGGGAAGCTCGGCAAAAACCCTCCCGAGTCAGCGTCGCGGGCGAAGTTCCTCGGGACGCCGCAAGTGATCGCTCCCTGCGGGGTGCGCAGTGATATAAACCCGATGGGCAGCCGCGATGACGACGTGCACATCCTCTGCCGACAAGGCGGGGAAATTCTCCCGGAGGACACGAAACGCCAGGTGTTCCAAGGAGCGCCCCGCCCATCCCGACTGGGGATCGAAGAAGGGTTCGATCAGGCGATAGGCGCTGTCGAAAAGCTCCCGCAGTTCGGGGCGGCGCCGACGTTCCGTCCCGCCCGCAACTCCGGAAGTATCCTGGACCGGTGCCATCCTCAGGCCTGCCCGTGGAAGGCCTCGAGCATTTCATCGATGAACTCGGGCAATGCGTCATCGCGAAGCCCGAGCTCCGCAAGAACATCGTCTTGAATCCGGTCCCACTCGGTATTCTTGACGTGCTGATCGCGGTAGAAGATTTCGATCGCCAGTTGCAGGATCGCCACCATCGTCCGCGAAGCGTGCATCCCTAGGGACGACATGTCGTGGTGGTAGCGAATCGCGTCGCAGATGAATTCCGGCAGATTCCAGTGGCGTGCGACGATGTAGCCGACGACGCAGTGATCGGCGCTGAATTTCTTGTCCTCATCGGCCAGATCGATCCAGCGGCCGGGCTCGCCAAGGTGCATCTCTTTGCAGTAGGTGGTGAACCGCTGCATCAGGAGGGGAACGCCACAGTCGTGGAAAATGCCGGCCAGGAACGCCTGGTCGGGAAAGACGTTGCACACGGCAATGCGCTCGTCGGCGATCAACATGGCCAGTTGCGCCACCGCCTGGGAACGGGTCCAGAATGCCTCGTAGGCGCGCGGATTCTGCTTGACGACCGCGATGCTCGCCAGGGCAATGGCCTGAACGAGATTGAAGGTCTGCCTCACCCCTACGGCATGGAGGATTTCCTCCACCGAAGCAAAGGGCTGGTGCTGCTTATAAGCGGCGCTGCCGACGACCTTGAAGAGCATGGCCGAGAGGCCGGGATCCTGATTGATCACCCGCGCCAGGACCCGCAGGTCGAATTCCTTGCGCATCAAATGCTGCCGCAGTTCCTCGAGAACCCTGGGTTGCGGGGGAATATTCACGCCCCTTTCCAGGAGACGCTTCACTTTGGCCGCCTCGTCCGCGGTCAGACTGCGCACGGCCTCGGATACCGGAGTCGGCTTGGCGATCTCGGCACTCATGCGAGCACCTCGTCGACCAGTTCGACCCAGTGGCGCACGGGCAGGGCGCTACCGGCCTGCAGATGACTAAGACAGCCGATGTTGGCGGTAGCAATGAATTGGGGAGAACCGGTGTTGAGGGCGTTCAATTTATTGTCCCGCAGGCGTTTGGAAATTTCAGGCTGGAGGATGGAGTAAGTACCGGCGGAACCACAGCAAAGGTGAGAATCCGCCACCGGAACCAGAGTATATCCGCAGCTGACGAGCAATTCCTCAATGGTCCCGCGGACCCCAAGGCCGTGCTGAAGCGAACACGGCGAGTGGAAGGCCACTCGCCCGCGATCGCCGCGCGCCGCTTCCATCAACGGCGCGAGTTGAAGTCGCAGACCGGCGAGGACTTCAGAAGGGTCGCGACAGAGGGAGGCGATTCTGGCGGCCTTTTCAGCATAAACGGGGTCGTCGGCCAGCACATGGCCGTAATCCCGCACCTGGACGGCGCAACCCGATGCGGTGACGAGGATGGCTTCGACCCCCGCCTCGACATGGGGCCACCACGCGTCGATATTGCGCCGCATATCCGCACGACCCGCCTCCTGGTCATTGAGATGAAAACGCAGGGCGCCACAACAGCCGGCTCCGTCAGCCTCGAATAAGGCGATTCCCAGCCGGTCCAAGATACGGGCGGCAGCGGCATTGATATTGGGCGCCAGGCTAGGCTGCACACAACCGGCCAGCGTCAGCATTCGACGGGGGTGCGCCTTGGATTGAGGCCAAGGCCGAACGACGCCAGCCGCTTCCGGCGGCAGCTTATCGGCAATCGCTCCCGGCAGCAGCGGCCGCACCAGCTGGCCAAGGCGGACGGCCGGGCCAAACAGCCAGGGCCGGGGGAGCGTTTCGCGTAGGACGGCGCGGACGACCCTCTCCGGTCCGCGGCGGGGAAGTCCGTCTTCGACGACCCGACGGCCAATGTCCAGAAGCTGTACGTACTCGACCCCGGAAGGACAGGTCGTCTCGCAGGAACGGCAGGTGAGGCAGCGATCCAGGTGAAGGCGCGTCTTTTCAGTGGCCGGTTTGCCCTCCAGGACTTGCTTGATGAGGTAGATGCGCCCGCGGGGACCATCAAGCTCGTCCCCCAGCAGTTGGTAGGTCGGGCAGGTCGCAGTGCAGAAGCCGCAATGCACGCACTTGCGCAATATGGCCTCGGCACGGCGGCCTTCTGCCGTGGCGGCGAATTCGGGGGCAAGGTCGGTCCGCATGATTCAGAGCTCGGCGTAGAGGCGCCCCGGGTTGAATATCCCCGAGGGGTCGAACACGCGCTTGACCCGCCGGTGAAGTTCCAGCACCGCCGGCGCAGGAACCGCAAAGGCGCCGACCCGACAACGCAGGGACTCGGGCGCCCGGAAGAGCACTGCGTGGCCCCCCGCCTCCGCGGCAGCCGCACGCACCGCCCCCGGATCGATTTCCCCGGACAGCCAGCGCTGGCCGCCTCCCCACTCGAAAGGCCCCGATTTCGCAAGACCCAGCGGCGGTGTCGTCTTTGGCAAGGCCAGCCGCCACAGGATTTCGCCCGCGTAAGCCGGATGGCGCTGCTCCCGCACCGAAGGCCAGAAACCGCCGTCGGCAAGCGCTTCGCCCCCCAGCCTCGCCCGGGCGGCAAGGACAGCGGGCTCCGCTCCGGACAGACGCAATACCAAGCGTCCCTCATGCCAGAACGACGCTGATATGGGCAGCGGTTGCCCGGCCCAACGGCCCAGAGCGCCCAGAGCGGCCGCTTCGCCCATCTCGAAGGCCAGGCTCAGTTCGCGCTGGGGCCGCGGCAAGACCTTGAGGGTGACTTCGGCGATCAGCCCGAGCGTTCCCATACTGCCGGCCATGAGTCGAGAGACGTCGTAACCGGCGACGTTCTTCATCACCTGGCCGCCGAATTCAAGAACGCGACCGCTGCCGTCGACGAGTTTGACGCCGAGGATGAAATCCCGCACCCCGCCGACCTGCTGTCTCCGGGGACCGGCAAGGCCCGCGGCCACCGCACCGCCGACGGTGGCGACGCTTTCCCCCGGATTCTCCGGCAATCCGCACCCGAACTGGGCCGGCGGCTCGAAGGCGAGCATTTGCCCCCGCTCGGCAAGAACGGACTCGACTTCCGCGAGCCGAGTGCCGCAACGGGCGGTAACGTACAGTTCGGTGGGCTCGTAGGCGACAACGCCGCAATAGCCCCCGGTATCGAGCACTTGCCCGGCCAGCATGCCGCCGTAGAAATCCTTGCTACCGCCACCGCGCACGCGCAGGGGAGCACGCTCGCTCGCTGCGGTAGCCACCGCGTCCCGCAGGGCGTCGAGCGTCGTAGGGCGCATCAGAATCGTTCCAGGTCGGGGAATTTCAAGTCCCCCCCATGGACATGCATGCGCCCGTACTCGGCACAGCGATGCAGGCTGGGCACCGCCTTGCCCGGATTGAGCAGCCCGCGTTCGTCGAAGGCCGCCTTCAGCCGGTGGAAGCACTCCAGTTCCGGCTCACCATACTGGGCGCACATCTGGTTGATCTTCTCGATGCCGACCCCGTGCTCGCCCGTGATCGACCCTCCGAAAGCCACCGACAGTTCCAGGATCTCGGCGCCGAAGGCGTCCGCCCGTTCCCAGTCGCCAGGCTTGGCGGCGTCGTACATGATGAGCGGGTGCAGGTTGCCGTCCCCGGCGTGAAAGACATTGGCGCAGCGCAGCCCATGCTTGGTCTCCAAGGCAGCGATGGCGGTGAGCATCTCGGCCAGGTGACGACGCGGAATGGTGCCGTCCATGCAGTAGTAATCCGGGGTGATGCGGCCCACCGCCGGGAAAGCGGCCTTGCGCCCTGCCCAGAAGCGCAGGCGCTCGGCTTCGGTCTCCGACACCCGAATACCCCGGGCACCGCTCGCCTCCAACACCCTTCTTACCCGGGCAATCTCATCCGCCACTTCATCCGGGGTACCGTCGGACTCGCAGAGCAGGATGGCCGCGGCGTCCAGATCATAGCCCGCCCGCACGAAGGGCTCGACTGCCGCAGTCGCCGCCTTGTCCATCATCTCCAACCCGGCAGGGATGATGCCGGCTGCGATGATGGCGGCGACCGCCTCGCCAGCCCGAGCCACATCGTCGAAGGAAGCCATCGCCACCCGCGCAAGTTCTGGCTTGGGCACCAATTTCACCGTCACTTCGGTGGCGACGGCAAGCATGCCCTCCGAACCGACCAGGAGCGCCAAGAGGTCATACCCTGGGGCATCGGGGGCGCAGGAGCCTATCTCCAGCACTTCACCGGCAATGGTGACGACCCGCAGGGAGACGACGTTGTGCACGGTCAGCCCGTACTTGAGGCAATGAACGCCCCCCGAATTTTCCGCCACATTGCCACCCAGGGTGCAGGCGATCTGCGACGAAGGATCGGGCGCGTAATAGAGACCGTAGGGGGCTGCCGCTTCGGATACTGCAAGATTGCGCACCCCTGGCTGCACCACCGCCAGGCACGCGGCCGGATCGACTCTGAGAATCCTGTTGAAGCGAGCGAGCGAAAGGACGACGCCTTGGGGATGGGGCATGGCTCCCCCGGAGAGGCCGGTGCCTGCACCCCGGGCTACCACCGGGACACCAAGGCGATGGCAGATGCCCAGCACGTCGCGCACCTGCTGTTCGGTCTCCGGCAGGCAAACCGCCAGCGGTAACGCTCGATAGGCGGTCAGGCCATCGCATTCGTAGGGACGCAAATCCTCGGGATCGGTGAGCAGAGAGTGGGGCGGCAATACCGCGGACAGGCTTCTGTAAGCGGCTTCCCGGTCAGTTTCGAAAACCCTGTCTTCCCCGCCCATGGCTCCTCCCGCGACCTATTCTACCCCGACCAGGATGGCCCGGAAGTCGTTCACGTTGGTCCGCGTGGGACCGGTGACCAGCAGGTCACCGAGGGCTGCGAAGAATCCCCAGGCGTCATTGGCGTCCAGGGCGGCCCGGGGATCGAGCCCGGCGACCCGAGCGCGGGCCAAGGTATTCGGGGCGACGAAGGCGCCCGCATTGTCCTCGCTTCCGTCGATGCCGTCGCTGTCAGCCGCCAAGGCATGGATTCCGGGGGCTCCGCCAAGCCCTAGGGCCAGGCCGAGGAGGAACTCGGTGTTGCGGCCGCCGCGGCCGCCGCCCCGCACTGTGACGGTCGTCTCGCCACCGGAGAGCAGGACGCAAGGCGCGGGCGCCGGGTCCCTGTAGCGGGCACAGGAGAGGGCCACGCCGGCCAGGGCGCGGCCCAATTCCCGCGCCTCCCCCTCCAGGGCGTCCCCGAGAATCAACGGCTGCAGACCGCGTTCCCGGGCTCTTGCGGCGGCGGCTTCCAGCATCTGACGCGGGCTTGCGATCAGACGGAATTCACTCGCCGCCAACCGCGGATCGCCTGGCTTGGGGGTTTCCAGTTCCCCCGAGGCGAGGGCATCGCGCAACGACGAATTCACGGAAATCCTATGGCGGTCGAGCAGCGCCAAGGCATCCGCGCAGGTAGTCGGATCCGCCACCGTCGGACCCGAAGCGATGACCGCCGGATCGTCGCCGGGAACGTCGGAGATGGCGAGAGTCAGCACGCGGGCCGGCCAAGCCGCCAGGGCGAGTCGGCCTCCCTTCACGGCCGAGAGGTGCTTGCGTACGCAATTGATCTCGTCGATGGCGGCGCCACTCTTGAGCAGGGCGGTGGTAATGGCTTGCTTCGCGTCCAGGGTGACCCCCTCCGCTGGCGCAGCCAGAAGGGCGGAACCGCCACCGGAGGCGAGAAAAAGCACCTGGTCCGTTTCGCTCAGGCCGGAAACCTGTGCGAGGATGCGGCGGGCGGCAAGCGTCCCTGCCTCGTCGGGTACCGGGTGGGCGGCTTCCAGGACCTCGATGGTCCGGCAGGGCACGCCATGCCCGTAGCGGGTCACCACGAGACCCTCAATTGGCCCCGGCCACGAATCCTCCACGGCTCGCGCCATAGCCGCTGCGGCCTTGCCGGCGCCGACCACGATCAAGCGGCCCCTTCCGGCTTCCGGCAGTTGATCGCGAAGGCAGCCGGCAGGATCGGAAGCCGCCAGCCCGGCGTTGAACAAATCCTTGAGGATTTGTCGTGCATCCATGGAAAAACTCCCAGGCATTGGACTATGCTTGATATCAATCAAGCGCCCCGCTGGCGGGACGGGTAATCTGGCCGTTTCAATTACGAGGCATCGCCCCAATGAATGATCGCGAACTCTTCGCCTGGTCCGACAGTTACAACGTCGGCATCCAGGAGGTGGACGAGCAGCATCAGGTGCTCGTCTCCCTGCTCAATCAATTGCACGAAGCCATCCGCGAGCACCACGGCAAGGCGACTTCACGGGAGATTCTCGACCGCCTGGCCGAGTATACCCGGACCCATTTCCTACTCGAAGAAAGCCTCATGCGGCTCACCCACTATCCCGGTTTCGATTTCCACAAGCAGCAGCACGAGGAATTGATCCACCAGGTGAGGGACCTCCAGCACAAGCTGGACCACGAGAATGCCGCCATCACCTTCGAGTTGCTCCATTTCCTCAAGGTCTGGCTCACCCAGCACATCAACGAAAGCGACAAGAGGTTCGGGGCCTTCTTCGAGACTGCTGGCCTCAGCCAATACTCCACGTGGTCGAAAGAGGTCGAGACCACCATGAAGAAGAAGAAATGGTGGTGGAAATTCTGGTGACTAACGCCAGGGGCTGAGCCACGACAGCCCCTCTTCCGTCCCCGCCCGGGGACGGTATTCGCATCCCACCCAGCCCGCGTACCCCAGTTCGTCCAGAAGCTTAAACAGGCGCCCGTAGTCGGCTTCGCCGCTGCCGGGTTCATGGCGCCCGGGCAAGTCCGCCACCTGAACATGTCCGATTTCCGGCAAGCGTCTCCTCAATGTCAGTCGCGGATCGTC
Source organism: Azonexaceae bacterium (assembly GCA_009469685.1). The sequence goes on from SSTA01000223.1 coordinate 13,558, forward strand.
TCCCATCACCAGAGCGTGGTAGATATCGTACTGGACACGCAGATTGGGACGGCCGATTTCCTCGGCCAGCGCAAAGGCGCAGGCCGGGGTATCGAGCCAGTAGCCAGGCATGTCGATGCGGGTATTGATGGCCTCGATCATCACCGTCGCCCCCAGGGTCGCCGCTCGGTCGGCGGCATGGCGGAGGTTTTCGACGTAGGTGGCGCGGACGCGCTCCGCGGGCACGCCTGGCGGAGTCAGGCCGGCAAGGCAATGGAGTCTCCGACACCCGAGAACGCGAGCGTATTCGAGAGCCGTTTCCACCCCGGCAGCGAATTCTTCGCCGCGGGCCGGGTCGCAAGCCAAGCCCCGCTCCCCTGCTGCCCAGTCGCCGGGGGGAAAATTGAACAGCACCATCTCGAGACCGCTCGCCGCCAGCCAGCGGGCGATTTCGACGGCCGGCCACTCATAGGGAAAGAGAAATTCGACGCCCCGGAAACCCGCCCGAGCGGCCCGGGCGAAGCGCTCCGGGAAGGGCACGTCGGCAAACAGAAAACTCAGATTGGCGGCAAAACGGGGCATAGGCACGGGGCTGGGTCAAACGCCCGGAAAGTATAATCCGCCAATCTTGGAGGAATCCCGATGAACGAGCGCCGCGGCAACCGCCTTTCGAAAATCGTCACCCGAACCGGTGACGCCGGAACGACCGGTCTCGGCGATGGCAGCCGGACGGGCAAGGACAGTCTCAGGATCGATGCCATCGGCGAAGTGGACGAGCTCAATTCCGCCCTCGGCGTGTTGCTCGCCGAAGACCTCCCGCCCACGGTCCGGGAAGCCCTGACGGCAGTCCAGCACGATCTTTTCGACCTTGGCGGCGAACTTTGTCTGCCGGGCACTGCGCTGGTCAAGGAAGAGCAAGTATCCCGCCTGGAGACCCAGGCCGAAAATTTCAACGCCCCGCTGGGCAAACTCAAGGAATTCATTCTTCCTGGCGGCTCGCGGGCCGCCGCGCTCGCCCATTTAACCCGTACCGTCTGTCGCCGCGCCGAGCGCGCGGTGGTCAGGCTGCACGCTGCGGAGCCGGTCTCGGAAACCACTCGTCGCTATCTGAATCGGCTTTCGGACCTGCTGTTCATCCTCGGCCGCCACCTGAATCACGCAGTGGGGCAGGGGGATGTGCTGTGGCGGCGAACGGAACCCAATTGACCGGTCATTCCCGAGCCAAGGCGCGGAATTCGGGTGGCTCCCAGTGGCGAACCGCCAGGCAGACGCTGAGTGCCGGTCGATCGGCCAAGGGCAGGACCGCGTCGGCGGCATGCTGTTCGGAGTACTCCCGGGCAATTTGCTCCAGGCGTGCCACCAGCGCCACTGCCGCAGCGGTCGATACCCGCACGGTAACGATACGCATGGATTCGCCCGGAGCTGCGAAGGGATAGTCGAAATAGTCCCCGGCGCGGGCGGTGACGTAGCGCATGATGGGTCCGTTGGGAATCCAGGTGAAAGTGCGGGAAACGTTGAGGCGGATGCGGTCGTTGGGGTGGAGTTCAAGGACCCCGAGCGCCTCCAGGCGCAGAAGGAGCGTCGTGCATTCCGCCCGTTCCAGGCAGTAGGCGGCGAGCATGTCGTCGATACCCATCTGATTCAGCGCACAGACGGCCACCAGGAGCAGGCGCGGGTCACCCACCAGGGCTTCCTCCTGACCCTCTGACAATTGGTTGAGCAAGCGCCGCGGCCTGGGTTGGACGCGGGCGAGTTCGCCCAGCTCCACCTGCACCAGGTCGCACAGGGCCGCGAAGCGCTCCAGGGAACAGTCCCGCCGGGAAAAGATGCGTTTTACCGTGGCTTCCGAAACCCCCAGGGCACGGGCCGCATCGGCGTAGGTCAGGCCCCGGGCCTTGAAGTGAAGCTTGAGGGCGTCAAAGAGTGTGGGGAAGGCCATAGCTGCAAACGTAGCATAATTTACTACCTTTAAATCCAATCCATGCAACTTCGTATTGATAAATTGAACTTTTATCGCCTTCTGTCCAGAGTGGGGACTCCATCCACTTCCGGAGATCGCCATGCGAACCCTTCGTCCTCCCCGACTCCTCGCCATTCTGACGGCCGCAGCAAGTCTCGCCGGCTGTTACGTCGTCCCCATCGATACCCGTCAACCGCCCCAGGTGATCTACTCTCCTGGCGGCACGGCTGAATCCATCGCTCTACCCGCCACGCAAGCCCAGCCGGTTCAACTGGAAGCACGCCTCTATCCGGTCAATGACGTGGCCGGCAAAATGGGAGTTCTGACTGCCCTGGTGAGCGATAACCTGAACGGTCACGGTCGTTTTACCCTGAACGCCGGCAACGAGACCCTGGTCGGCGAAGCAAGCCGCGTTGGCACCGAGCAAGCCGGCTTCGGCAATGTCTATCGCCTGGTGTACGGCGAAACCCGCCTACCCGCCGCCGGGCGGCGAGGAATCGCCAACGCCGCCAGCGGCAAAGGCAGCTACGTCAATTGCGAGTATGTGCTCACTGCGGCGGCCAGGGGCGTGGGCGCCTGCCTGTTCTCAAACGGCGCCAAATACCAGCTCCACTTCGGGAGCTGAGCACCGCAGGGACGGATTACTCTGCCGCTTCGACCAGCCGGCGAGCCCGCACCGCGGTGGCAAGCTGATCGAGGAGAACAACGCTATCCTCCCAACCGATGCAAGCGTCGGTGATGCTCTGGCCGTGGGTCAGCGGCCGATCTGGGGTGAGATCCTGGCGTCCTTCGACCAGATGGGATTCGATCATCACCCCGACGATACGCTCGTCGCCACCGCCCACCTGGCGGCAGACATCGGCGCAGACCTCTTTCTGAAGGGCGTATTGCTTGCGACTGTTGCCGTGGGAAAAATCAATCATGAGGCGGGCTGCCAGCCCCGCCTTGGCGACCTCCTGGCAGGCCGCCTCGACATGGACCGCATCGTAATTGGGTTCCTTGCCGCCGCGCAGGATCACATGGCAATCCTCGTTGCCGACGGTGGCCACAATGGCCGTATGGCCAGACTTGGTCACCGAGAGAAAATGGTGCGGCGACTGGGCTGCCCGAATGGCATCGACGGCGATGCGCATATTGCCGTCGGTACCATTCTTGAATCCCACCGGACAAGACAGGCCGGAAGCCAATTCGCGATGGACCTGGGATTCGGTGGTGCGGGCTCCGATCGCACCCCAGGCAATCAGGTCGGCGGTGTATTGAGGGGTGATCGTGTCGAGGAATTCGGTGGCACAGGGCAGCCCCATCTCGTTCGTCTGAAGCAGGATGCGGCGGGCCAGCCGTAAGCCCTCGTTGATCTGGAAGCTGCCGTCAAGACGTGGATCGTTGATCAGGCCTTTCCAACCCACGGTGGTCCGGGGCTTCTCGAAATAGACCCGCATGACCACAACCAGGTCTGCGGCATGGCGCCGCGCCTCCGCGGCGAGGCGCAGGGCGTATTCGCGCGCGGTTTCCAGGTCGTGGATGGAACAGGGGCCGATCACCACCAGAAGCCGGTCATCGGCGCCATGGAGGATGCGATGGATGGCCTGGCGGGCCTCGAAGGTCGTTCTGGCCGCCTGCTCCGAAACGGGATACTCGGCGAAGACCTGTTCTGGGGAGGCCAGTTCCTTGATGGCCTCAATGCGGACATCGTCCGTAATCGGCCTGTTTTCGTGCGACATGAGACAACCCATTCAACTCTGGTGGAAATCGGAGCATTCTACCGGATACGCATGGAAGACTTCTTCGACCCCCCTCCCGACCCGCGTCTACCGTCCCGTCCCCGCAAGGGCCGCGGCGCGGTCGGCAATGTCGACCACCGCTTCACGGCCTGGAGCCGCCAGGCGGAGGACGATGGCTGGTGGCAGGACGAAACCCCGGCACCCGCCACCCACCTCCGGGTCGACAATGCCAAATCCATCCTTTCCTGGAACGAATCCCCGGATCTGGGCTTTGACCGCTCGCTGAACCCCTATCGCGGGTGCGAGCATGGCTGCGTCTATTGCTACGCCCGCCCGACTCATGCATGGCTGGGGCTTTCGCCCGGTCTCGATTTCGAGACCCGGCTCTTCTACAAACCCGACGCGGTGAGCCTGCTCAGAACCGAACTGGCGGCCCCCGGCTACGTCTGCCAACCCATCGCACTAGGCACCGCCACCGACGCCTATCAGCCCGTAGAACGCACTCAGCGGTTGACCCGCGCCCTGCTGGAAGCACTGATCGGCCTCGACCATCCCGCGACTCTGGTCACCAAATCCGCGCTCGTCGCCCGCGACGCCGACCTCTGGTCCACCCTGGCCTCCCGCAGCTTGGCCGCCATCGCGGTCTCGATCACTGGCCTCGACAGCGAACTCAGTCGCCGCCTGGAACCCCGCGCTGCCACCCCCGCAGCCCGCTTACGCACCGTGCAGACCTTGGCGGACGCTGGCGTGCCGGTCGGCGTCCTGGTCGCCCCAATCATTCCGGCCCTCAACGACCATCAGCTCGAAGCCGTCCTCGAGGCTGCATGCGACCACGGTGCCCGCTTCGCCGGCTACACCCTGCTCCGGCTACCCCATGAAGTCGCCGGGTTGTTCTCCGAGTGGCTAGCCCACCACGCGCCTGAAAAAGCCGCCCGCCTGATGGCCATCCTTTACGACCTGCGCGGCGGCCGCGCCAACGATCCCACCTTCGGTCGTCGCATGACCGGACTCGGCCACTACGCCGACCTCATTCGCCAGCGCTTCGAACTCGCCTGCCGCCGATTGGGGCTCGCCACCCAATGGCCGCAGCTCGATTGCAGCCGCTTCCGGCCACC
>SSTA01000224.1 GCA_009469685.1 Azonexaceae bacterium
GACGGCGCATTATTGGCGGCAGCGCCCCCGCCGTCAAGACCTGGACCGCTCGCGAGTCCTTGAATCGTGGGCGGTTCAGACACCCGGGCACCCCCCCGGCCGGCGACCGGGGATCGGTCCGATCACCGCTGCGTGGTCTCCGCCCGAACGGCAACCCAGGCGCCATCGCGCAGTTGCAGCCGATACGACTCGGTGGATTCGAATCGGTAAGGCTTGCCCGATTGTTTTCCCTGCTCGACCACCGCGGATTTGACCCAGATCTCGCCGCAATTCCCGGCGGGAACGCTCGGATCGAACCCCGCCTTCAAGGACAGCCGCTTCTGGCGGTAATCGGTCAGACCTGAGACCGCCGCCACAGTACTATCCGCCATCTCCTGCCGACTGAGGTCTAGGGTCGTTCTGCCGCCTTCGGGATTCCGCACGGAGGCTCGGACGCTGGCATCCGTGGCAAAAAGGGCGACAACCGCGGCAGGATCGCGTCGAACGATGGCAGTGTCGAGTTGGGCGAGCCACTTGCGGGCCACGGTTTGAGGCTGGCATTCGTCGGCCGTCGGGGGCGGCACATGGGGCGTAACTTCTGCACCGCGCTTCTTCTGGGCCAGTTGTTTCTGGCCGGCGGCATCGGCATCGGGCGAATAGGCATCAAGCTCCGCATCGAAGGCCCCGGGAACGTAAAACCCGGGCACGCGATCGAGAATCACCGGCAAGAGCAGGGTCATCAGCGCCCGGGTCCTTTGCTGCTTGCCGGAAGCTCTGACGAAACCCACCTTGCCCGGATCGATATCGACGCTCTTTCCTGCGGATTCGAGAGTCGTCCCCCCGCGATTCACCTTGTCGTAGGTTCCCTGGCGATAGATGCCGTCGGCGCTGTCCACATCGGCGTCGAGGACGAAGGGCTCGTGGTCGGTTCCGCGAATCCCGATGGTGGCGGTCGGCGTGACGACCTGGTGACTATCGCGGCCAAAACTCCCCACCCAACCGGAGATAATGCGCAGGGAACCCACGAAGAGCCGCATCACGAATCCGTCGCCGCGCTCGCCCCGCGCCGAGAAGCGCTCGGCGACGAATTCGGTGCGCGGACGCACGGCGATCATCCCGGCGTCGTCGGTCTTGAGAACCGCTTCTCCCGTCGGGCCGGCGCGCAATCGTTCCCTGACAAAGACGAGGTCGCCTTCCCGCAGGGCTCGCTCGCGGCCGCCACTGCTGGCAACGACGTCTCCCTTAAGGCGCCACACCAGGGCGTAGCGCAGGCCAATCGGCTCGGCGCCGGGCGCACCCTCCGCCGCTTGCGCGGGTGGAACCCCGGCCAGAGAGAAGGCGAATGCGATCATCCAAACAAGACGAAGCGCCGCAAGAAGGGAAACCAATTTGTATCGGGCCATCAACGGGCCTCCACCAGGGGATCAAAAGAAATTGTAGCTGACTTGCAGATGGACGCCGTCATCCTGGAGGTTTCCACCCTGACGGCTCACCGAATCAGGATGCGCAAGCCGCCGAGCCAAGGCAAGATCGACCGCGACCCCCTGCCAGCGGGCGCAGGCTGCGAGTCCCGCCGACGAAATGACGGTAGCCTGTTCATTCCGGTTCTTCCCGCGCCCCCAGTCGAAGAAGGGAATCAGGTTCAGACTGCCCCCATCGCCGCGCAGGACGGGTATGTCCAGCTCGACGTTGGCCACCGTACCCTCATCGCGGATCAACTGGTTTTCCCGATAACCCCGCACGGTGTAGACACCGCCAACGGCCATCCGGTCAATGGAGGGCAGATTGGCGGAAGTGCCTTGGCGGCTGCCGCGCAAAACCAGCTGAGTGCCATTGTCGAGCAGGCGCCTCGCGTACTGGATCTGGCCCAGCCAGATGCGGTAATCATGGTCGGGCTGTACGGTCGTGGTGGCGGGCAGCAAAGCCGACGGATCCTGGAGGTTGTTATGGGCCTGGGTGAGGGTATAGCGCAGCGCCAGGGCCTGATTTTCGGTGCGATAGCCGTATTCCTGCCAGAAACGCCAGGCGCGCACCTTGGTAACGCCATCCGGCTCACCGGCGGAAAAACTGAAGGGACGACCGAGCAAGGTAGTCCGGTTCTCCCGGAAGACGCGGTTGATGCCGACGGTGAATTTATGGGCCAATGTTTCGACCAAATTCTGGCTGACCCCCAAGTCCGTACTATCGAGGACACTGCGGATGTCGAGGGCGCGGAGGGGCTCCTCGACCACCGCCGAGCGGCCGTGGTCGTACTGGATCGAGAGGAGGGTCCCACGCTGGGTGAGAGGAATCCTCCAGCCCAGGTTGTAGCGGGTACTGGGATCGGAGGTCGTCGACTGCTGCCAGGTGGCGTCGAAGACATCGCCGCGACCGGTGACATTGCGCACCAATCCGGTGAGGCCGATTCCCTCGGAACCGATGGAAGGAGGCCGATAGTTGTTGGCGAAAGCGGTCAGCCGGTAGGGCTGCGCCCGCGTCGCCACAAGGTCGAGCACCGCTTCCCCGGGTCTCTGGCCGGGAACGAGGCGGGCGTTGATGCGCTCGAAGAGCGGATCTTCAAGCAACAGGAGGAAACGTTCCCGCAAATCCTCGACATTGAGGACGGCATTTTCGTCGCGCACCAGGCGACGCACGACATAGTCTTCGTCGAGTCGTTCGAGCCCCGTGAGGCGAATGGCGCTCAGTCGCCCCTCGACGATATCGACGTCCAGAATGCCATCCCGCACCTCGCCCAGCAGCGCTCCCGAATTGACATAGCCCCGCTCGACATAGTGGCGCGTCAGCGCCTGGCGCAGGGTCTCCAGATCGGCATCCCCGAGTTCCCGCCCCAGAAATGGCGCGGCCACCGCCGCCAGATCGCCGGAAACAATGACCGTATTGCCGCGGAAGGCCACCTCCCGCAACACCAGCCGGCGTGCCACCGGCCGAGCGACTTCATGAGGCGCCGAGGGAACCGTCGGGAGAATGAAAGCCTCCCCGGGAGCTGATTTCTGGTAGTCGGGAGCCTGCGGGGGCCTGACGTTGAGATGGTCTGAGGTATCGGCAATCAGTGCCGACGGCAGCATCAGCAGGACAGCCACACTGGCTGCGGAAATAGGGCGAACGCAATGCATCAGCTGCTGCACCTCGCGGCGACAAGCGCCAGGGGGATGGGATGAAGACTGCCCTGAACCTGAGCGGGCACCTGCGGAACTGCAAGGCCGTCGGCCCCCAGAAAGTCCCGCGCCGCGGGGGCGAACCCACCGCGGCCGGCCTGGACCAGCGAACTGCCGGCTCCCAGCCGGCAAGGACTGCGGCCAAGCTCACCGGTATTGATGGAGCGTGCCGTCAGGCCCGTCAGACTGCCGGAAATATCGAGAACCGGCGCCGTCACCGCAATGGTTCCGCTGAATCCGTCGGGTGCGGCCGCTTGGATGACGTTATAGCCGAACACTCCCGGCAGGAATGGAAGTACGGTGCTGCCGCCTAGGAAGAGGCTGTTGCCGCTGGGCATGAGCAACTGCACGTCGATATTGACATTGCCGCCGCTCGCGCTGGCGGCTGCGGTATTTGCCTGGATGAATCCGGTATTGAGAACAAGGCCTAGGGCCTGGATCGTGATGTCGCCACCGTTGCCATTGAGAAGGCCGGTGACGGAGGTGGTGATCTGGGAATTCTCCAGCACGACGAAGGCATTGGGTCCCAGAATGGAGATGGCGCCCCCGTCCCCATCCACCGAACTGGTGGAAATGCTGCTCGGATCGAGAAAGAGCAGCTTGCCGACATTGACGACGATATCGCTGGCGGCCACGTTGCCGGTCGAGGCCGCGGTGATCGATGCATCCTGCAACTCGACGACCGGCGCCGTGACGGTCAGGCGGGTCGGCGTCAAGAGCGAGGGATCAAAGACATTGGCTTCGTTGGCGATGGAGAGGGTACCCCCATTCGCCAGGGTAATCCGGTCAGAGGCAGTCACCGAAACCGTTCCTGTCTGGCCGGAACTGAACGCCCAGGCCTTACTGGAGATGGTCGATCCAGGCCCGTCGACCCTGAGACTGCCGACGTCCACGTTCACATTGCCTGCCCGGCCGAAGGAGTAGGTGTCCGAAGATACCGACCCTCCGTTGATGACGGCCATGGCGCCATCGACGCGAACGCTGACCGAACCGGCGTCGCCATCGCCCAATGCATCGCTCGAAATAAAGGTCAGGCCACCTTGCCCGTCGACGACCAGCGATCCGGCATGGACGTTTACGTTGCCCGCGTGACCAATCGAGTAGGTGTCGGAAGACACCGAGGCCCGGTTGGTCACCCGCATCGCACCTGCAACCTGAACGCTGACCGAACCCGCATCGCCACCGCCGAGCGCATCGCTGGAGATATAGGTCGGATTCCCAAAACCGTCGGCATTGAGCGACCCGGCAGTGACCGTCACGTTTCCGGCACTTCCGAAGGAATACGAATCGGACGACACCTGGGCGCGATCCAGCACATTCATCGCCCCAGCGACGCGAACACTCACTGAACCCGCATCTCCGCTGCCCCGGGCGTCGCTGGAAATCTGGCTGAGTCCTTCGACGGTCAGGCTGTCGGCGCTTACCTCCACGTTACCGCCCAATCCGAAGGCGAAGGTATTGGACGAAACCAAGGCGCCGTTGGACAAGCGCATTGGACCCGTCACCGTGACATTGAGTGCTCCTGCATTGCCGTCGCCGCGGGCTTCGCTGAGAATATCGCCGTCATCGAGGACAAGGGAAGCGGCGCGCACCGTCACCCCTCCCGCATCGCCCAGCGACGTCGCGCTCGACGAGATGGCCGAATTGTTGAGAACGGTGAGGCTACCGCCGACACGCACATCCACCGGGCCGGCGTTGCCGACTCCTGTCGAATCGCTGGAAATCTTGGATTCGTCATCCAGATAAAGACTCCCCGCGCGGACCATCACGCTTCCTGCGTTACCGAACCCGAGGGCATTTGATGAAATCTTGCCGCGGCCGAACAGGTAGGCCGCCCCGCTGACCTGCACATCCACGGAACCGGCATTGCCATCACTGCGCGCCTCGCTCGAAATCTTGGCATCGGTGTCCAGCACCAGACTTGCCGAACGCACGAACACATTGCCCGCCAGTCCGGTCGCATAGGAATCCGAGGAAATCGCCGCGCCGTTCGCCAGGGCCATGGCACCGCCGACCCGCACGTCGACGGAACCAGCGTTGCCGTAGCCCACAGCGTCGCTCGAGATATAGGCCACGGAGCTGTAATCCCCGTCCATGAGGAGCGAACCCGCGCTGACGGAGACATTGCCCGCCCTTCCCCCCGGCAAGCCGCCGCTAAAGGAATCCGACGAAATGTGTGCCCGGTTCAGAATGCTCATCTGGCCCGCCACATTCAGGGTCATGGATCCGGCGTCGCCATTGCCATAGGAATCGCTGGAAATCTTGGCGAAGAACCCCTGGCCATCCACGACCAGGCTGCCGGCGGTGACCGAAATATCGCCCGCATGCCCGTCGAAATAGGTGTCTGACGACACTCTACCGCCATTGACCACGGCCATCGCGCCACGAACCGTAACCGAGAGCGAGCCGGCGTTTCCGTAGCCCAAGGCGTCGCTGGAAATTTCCGCCGCTCCGGCCCCCGCGCCTTCGAGAGTCAACGATCCCGCAGTGACCGTTACCGATCCGGCATTGGCGGTATCCCAGGTGTCCGAGGCGATCGAAGCCCCGTCGGCAATCGTCAGATCCCCGTAGACCTTGACCGTGACCGCGCCTGCATTGGCCGTACTTCCGGGAAGCGCGCTGCTCCGGATCACGGAACGCTCGACAAGGGCCTCGCCTGCCGCAATATGCACGTCACCGCCGTGAATGGCGCCGCTGCCCGAACCGTCGATAAGGCTTCCATTCGCGAGCCACAGCGCGCCCCGAGCATCAGGCAGCGTCCCGGTCATCCCCACTTCCCGAGCCCCTGGATTGCCCAGGGCCACGACCCGCACTTCCCCGCCCTGGCTGGCCAGGGTGCCACTGTCCATGAGCACGTCGCCGGCCACTACGCTGAGAGGTTGCGCGACGGTCGCCAGCGACGCTCCGTCGACGACGGCGACCGTCCCGCGGTTGCTTCCCAGAAATCCGAAGGCCTCCGGCGCGGCGCTGGAAAAGGTGCTGGCCTGGGCTGTGGAAGCGTAGAACTTGCCGTCGGCAAATTTGATGTAATCGGCGGTACTGACGTGGAACGCTCCCGGAACGTCAAGGGCCGCGCCTGCCCCGAAGGTCACCCCGGCCGGGTTGATGAAGAAGAGGTTCGGGGAACTTCCTGTTCCCCCAGGATCGACCCCCAACAGCCCATTGATGGTCGACGCCGAACCGCCGCTCACCCGCGTAATGACGTTGGTCGCCGGCGCCGCAAGGGTGAACAGGGCACCGTCTCCACTGCCGACGCTGAAGCCGGAAAAACTCTGGAATACATTGTTGCCGGCCCGCCGACCATAGCTTTCGGGAATGGCGATGAGGTTGTAGGTCACCCCGCTGCGGGTCACGGTTCCCGAAGGAACCAGCGCAGTCAGGGGACCGCTGCCCACGCTACCGTCGCGAACGATGTTGGATGCTCCCCAGGCCGGCAATCCCGCCATTGAGAACGGCAGGGCGACGCACAGCGCCGACCAGGGCAGAGAGCAGTTGAAACGGAACGGAAGTCGTGTCATGAATGACCTCGCAGGCAAACATCAAACTTGGCCAGCGCCTCCCGTTCTTTCCGGAAGATCGCTCCGCAAGGCGAAATTCCTGGCGCCCTCATTGCCAGTTGCCGATCAGGACAAAGGGAGCCCAGTAGAAGGGATCCCGAAACTCCGCATTGCGGAGCAGAGCCAGCTGGGCCCGGCGCAGAGCCTCTGCCTTGGTCATTCCCCCGTGGGCGATCCCCTGGTAGAAATCCCGCATCAGTGCCTTCGCCGCATTGTCTTCCACCGGCCACAAGGTACCGACGACGCTCTTGGCCCGAGCCTTGATCGCTGCACCGGAGATGCCCAGAGGCGCCCTATCGTTGCCTTCGGCAGTCTCGCAAGCGGAGAGAGTCAGGAGTTCGATGGGCGCCTGCTGGAATTTCTCGGTCTTGAGCAGGGCTTGCAGGTCGTTGACCCGCAGGAGATCGTCGTAAGCCATGATGAAGCTCGAGTCGGCGCTGCCCCCGAAGATGCCGTGGGAGGCAATATGCACGATGCGGAAGTCGCCGCTCGCAGCCTCCTGGCGCAAGCGCCCCAGAGTGAAATCGGAATCGAGGAGATTGGCCCCCTCGAGGATTCCAGCCAATGCCCGGACTTCGTCGCGGACTCCCGGCAGCGCCAGACGCGTTCGCCAATCCTCGAGCTGGCGCAGACGGTCCGGAGAAACGCCCGACTGGGCAGTCTCAAGACCGCGGATGGCCCGCAGGGTCCGAGTGGCCGCCAATCCCCGGGCGCTGGACGCACCACGGGAGCCCGGCGCCAGAACTTGGTCGGTCATTGCAGCATCAAGCTTGCCCACTACCGGACCGGGCTCGGCCATTCCCATGACCAGGGCCCGCGTGTCGCGCCGAGGCGCCGATCCAGAGTTCGTCAGGCTGAGGCCAGTGACCAGAGAAACCGCGAAACGCTCAATCGCGTAGGACTGGCCGTCGTTGAGCGCAGCCATGGGAACCAAGCGCAAGGGTCCGTCGGGAACCACCACCAGGGAATCGACCTTCAACTGGCTCAGGCGGTCGGCAAAGGGCGCGAGCAGCCAGCCATCGAGCTGGCGCGAGCGCGCAAGGGGATCGGGCAGCCCGTTACGCAGGGTATCGGCGAATTCCACCGCCACCTTGCGCAAGACAGAACCCGGGACCGCCACGGAGCGTCGCTCGATCCCGCCGTTGGTCTTCAACAGCAGTTCCAGGCGGTCGGCAAATACGAGTGGGTAAAGCACGGCGGTTCCCGCCGGCAGGCCGCGGCTGATACCGCCCTGGACAGCTTCGACGGAACAGCGGTCGCCAAGAAAATCCTGGAGTTCGGACTGGCGGATCAGCTCGACGGCCTCGACCACTGCCTGCAGCCGCGCCTCGCGCACCCCGGTGGGCTGGCTATCGAGACGCCGCAGAAGAAGATCGGCGTACCCGAGATAGATCGGTTCGAGCGTGGCGCGAAAAGACGAACGGCCGTCCTCGTATTCAATGGGAATATCCTGGCGCACGGCCTCGATCCGGCTCACCGCCCGCATATAACCGGCCAGGGCGCCTTCCTCGTCATTCGCCGCCTGGAGCAGGCGGGCTTGGCGCCACTCGAGACCGATGAGCAAATCCGCCGCCAGGCCAGTCGGGGCTTTCTCTGCCAGCGCGATTCCTCGCCGGTCGAGGATCAGCGCTTCGCCTGGCCTGCCCTGGTCTTCGTAGATCTGCGCCAGGAAATCGAGGGCCTCGATTTCCACCCGCGGATCGCCCGCTGCTGCAAGGCGCCTCGCCGTTTCTCCATGGCGATAGGCGAGTTCCTGGCCGGTCCGCCCGCCGGCCTTGCCGAGCAGCCAGGCCTGGTGAGCAAGATTGAGGTGTAGCCTCGCCCAGCGCGGATCATCCCCTGCTGCGTCGAGACGGGTGGCCAGGTCGCGCACGGCCTGGAGCCGCGCTCCCTCCGGAGCCAGCCGTGCTCGATTGAGTCCGGCGCTGAGCTGAATTTCGACATCCGTCGGGGCGAGGGCCATGGCTTCGCGATAATGGTCTTCGGCGGCCTTCGCAAGTTGCCGCGCCTGAGCCAGGTTGCCCAGGTAGAGGGCGTATCGGGCGCGCTCCCGCCCCTCATGGAAAGCATGGGCACGCTGCAGCAGCGGCTCGGCACCGGCCAAATCGCGGGCCTGCAACAGCGCGATGCCCAGTTCCCCCTCGGCACGAGCCCGGCCGGCCGGCGTCGGCGCCGATTCGACGGCGGCAGCGAGGGACTCGATCGACTCCTGCAACTGCCCCTGGATGCGCAGAACGACCCCGCGGGCGACTGCAGCTTCCCAGTCTCCGTCCTGGCCGGCGCAAATCGGCCCGGCGAGCGCGGCCGCCAGACCGATCGCCACCACTAGTCGCCAATAGAATCCCATCGATTCGCCCCCACAACGCCAACGGCCCGTCTGCCCAGGCCCCATCCGGTGTCTTGGATCAACGGTCATAGATACCATGACCAAGCCTTACCCAGCAAGGCCGCCGCGGGCAAGTCATTCCCCGGGAGCGCCCTTTTCCGCCTGGCGCCGCAGAGGAGGGAGGACTTCCCGCTCCAGCCAGAGCCGGAAGCGCCAGGCCCGACCATCCTGCCGCGCCGCATGTTGCCCGAGGTAATCCAGGAGTGCCGCCTCGGTAAACCACCATATCCCGGCCTGATCGCGAAATAGCGCCCCCGGAGGTAACCGTGCCCCCAGCTTGCGCAGGGCGAGGTCGTCGAGATCGAGGGCCAGGACGCGCAGCACGTCCTCGGTCCGGATGCGAAAATTTCCCCGCCCACCGTCCTCTATGCGTACCCAAATGTCGTCGAAGGCATGATGGCGGCCCTGAACCTCCTGCCAGAGTTGCCGCCGAGACCAGCCATGGGCCGCACTGCCTCCGGCCACCAGTCCTCGGGCAACGAACCAGGCGGCCATGGGGATCCAGAAGAGAATGCCGATTCCTCCGAAAGCAAACCAGAGCACGCATAGGGCCAAGGCCATGAGGACCACCACGGTGCCCCAGGAGGTGCGTCTCCAGCGGGCATACCAGGCCTCATAGGTCTCCTGCGGCAGTTCTTTGTCGGCCGGCATCATGGAGGGGCCGTAAACGATGGCCGGGTCACGGGTAGTAGCGCTCGCGCATGCGCCGGCAATAGGCCGGAATCACCGGCATTGCGGACGCATGACGGGCCAGGGGCGAATCGGGCGGTGCCGCGAGAACGTTGGCGAGAAAGGCATAGGCGGTGGCGTCGATCGAAGTCGGCGTCTGTCCCAGGAAGAAGTCCTGCTCGCCGAGGAGGTCGGCGAGGGCATCGAGGTCGGCCCGCCCGATGGCCATGATTTCGTCCGGAGCGTGGCGGCCCATGCCGTGCCCCCAGATTTCCTTCTTCACGCCTCGGCGTGCCAGAAAGGGCACGATGGCCCGCAGCGGCGCGGGCATCCTGGAAAAAAATACCTCCCGCGTCAGGGCAAATCCGGCATCGTCGATCCAGCGCAGATGAATCACCGCCCAGTAGAGGTTCTCTTCCAACATTCTCTGGATGGCCAGGCCCGTGGCGCGCAGGCGAGGGCTCAAGGCCGCATCGAGCGGATCGCCGTATTTTTCCTTCAGATAGGCGATGATGAAGCTTGAGTCGGCCACCCGTTCGCCGTCGTCGTCGATGAAGGGCAGCTTGCCCTTGGGAGCCTTGGTCAGCAGGCCCCGATTGTCGAGGCGATGGGGAATCCCGGCCATGCGCAGATAGGTCTCGACCTTCATGCAGAAGGGACTGGCATTGGGCAGCCCGAAACCCGGGGGAAACTGGTAAAGGGTGATCATCGATTAAGGCCTGGTAGCGGACCTGGACATCGAATCGTCCGGGAGGCGAAGGCTAGCGTAGCCAAGATCAAGCCCAGGTCAACAGGCAAACTGCGGGTCATGGTCCTATCCCCTGAATAAGCGGGCTGGCACAAGCCTGCCCGAGCCCTCGACGATTACCGTAGCATGAGATGCAAGGTTTATGAAGACCCGCTTCCCTGGGGTCCGCCACGGGATTTCAGGGCGCCGAGCGCAGGCAGGAAGACCTCGGTCACCAACACCTGCTGCCTCCCCAGGCGATGGAGCGAGCGGCGGGCCCAGAGCGCTGTCGCCGTGGGGAAAAGAACGATGGCCCTCGTGTGAAGGCGATGGCGCCCGTCAAGGCGGCGGAATTCGAGCTGTCCGCGCCGGAATCCCGGGTAGGCGAAGAGCAGAGACCCGAGCGAACGCGCCCCAAGGCGGGCCAGCCAGCGGGTCAGGCGTCCGCGGGGCCGGTCGGGCAGGACAGTGTGGGCAAAGATGACCGGAACGCCGTCGCATTCGAGTATCACCTCGCGCACCCAGGGTCGCCCAAGACGGGCGCCGACCAGGGCCGCCTCATCGGCCAGCGCAGCGCCTCGACCGCTGGTCACCACCCGAATCCTGAAGCGGTCACAACTGTCCTGGCAGCGGGCCGTCAGCGATCCGGGTTCGATCAGCCAGGAGCGTACCGCCCCCGCATCGCCGAGTCGGGACGAAAAGCGTTGCCAGCCGGACATCACTGCGGCCTGGGGGCCTTAGCAACCCCCCCGATGCGCGATCCCGGTCCGATACCCTTGCCCGAAAACCAGCCCTGGTTCATTTCCAGGGCAAAACGGGCCGGTCGTCCGGCGCAGTGACTGTTCAGACTGTGAGGAGTCATATCGGCGATATTGATGACCTTGCCGTCTTCGTCGAGAAAGGCCACCGAGAGGGGGATCAGCGTGTTCTTCATCCACATGCAATGCGCGCTGACTTCAGGAAAGACAAAGAGCATTCCCCGGTTCGTCGCCAGGCGCTCCCGATGCATGAGGCCGACTCGACGGTTCGCGTCGCTCGCCGCCACCTCGGTCTCGATCCGGTAGAGCCCGGCCGTCAGTTCCAGGGTCGGCAGCTCGCCGAAGGCCATCGAAGCCATTCCCAACAAGGTCACACAGGCGAACCAATTCCGGTACGCCGTACGCGCAATGGGCAAAATCATCGGGTGCGGCGCGCCTTCTGTTTCTTGGTCTCCCGGGCGGCAGATTTCTTCTGGCCCGGCACCGCCTGCTTCACCCGAGGAGCGGGAGTCGAACTGCTGGTCACCGGGGCGCTGGGATCTTCCGCCGCCCTGGGGGTCGCCGCCTGGGCAGGTGCCATCATGGCAAGAACCACGCTGGCTGTCAGCAGGATGAATTTTGGATTCATGCGGAGTCTTTCTTCGGGAAGTAGGCCTTCAAGAGCGCGGGAGTCAACTCTATCGCCCGCCAGGTTCCCGGCGGTAGTCCCTCAATCGTGAAAGCCCCCACCGCCGGACGAATCAGGCGCAGTGTAGGATACCCGATCGCCGCCGTCATTCGCCTTACTTGACGGTTCTTGCCTTCGGCAATCACGATCTCCAGCCAACTGGTCGGAATTGCCCGACGGTAGCGGATTGGCGGATCACGCGGCCAAAGTCCTGGCGGCTCGGCGATCACCCGGACCTTGGCCGGGGCGGCCGCAAAATCGGAAATGCGAACCCCGCTGCGTAGAGGCTCCAGATCGGCCTCTCCGGGGAGCCCCTCGACCTGGGCCCAGTAGGTCTTCTCGAGTTTGTGCTTGGGATGGGCGATGCGCGCCTGCAGCGCCCCATCGTCGGTGAGCAGAAGCAATCCCTCGCTGTCGGCGTCCAGCCTGCCGGCCACGTAGACACCCTTGACCAAAATGAAGTCGCAGAGCCCCCGCCACCGGCCTTCCGGTGTGAACTGGCTGAGTACGCCATAAGGTTTGTTGAAGAGGATCAGGGTCATTTCCCCAAGTCTCCGGATAATCCTCCGGACGTCAAATGCACCATCGACCTCGCCCTTCGCGATGAGGGAAAATCCGGATGGGTACGCATTTACGGAATCATGGCCATGGAATAGGCTTTGATCGTCAGGGTCATAGAACCAATCGACCCGCAAAGACCGCGCAAGGTCATCCGCGCTACCAAGCGCAGTTGAAGGCCGATTGGACCACCCCGGTACAGTCCTGCTTCAGCACAATCGTTCAGATATCATGAAAACCTTTCTTCCACGTTCCCGCGGCCGCAATCAGTCGAGCGGTTTTCCGCGAGCCGAGCAACTTCAACGCCATCAACAGGGCTATGGCCTTCGTCCATCCTGCAACATGGCGCTCGGTGGCAACTGTCTGTGCCTTCGCTTTGGCACGCAGCGCTTTGATCAAGCCAACAGCCAGACCGACAAGCTCTGACCACAAGGCGACTTCGCCGGAGTCCGATTCAGGGTTCCCCTTCTAGCCGTAGAAGGCATAGCCAATCGCGATCGCCCCCACCAGCCCCACGACATCGGCGATGAGTCCTCCCGCGACGGCATAGCGGGTCTTGGTAATGTTGACGCTGCCAAAATAGACAGCCAGCACATAGAAAGTGGTTTCCGTCGAACCCTGGATGATGGCGGCGAGCTTGGCTGGGAACGAGTCGACCCCGTAGGTGGTCATCACATCCACCATCAGGCCCCGAGCACCGCTGCCCGAGAGCGTCTTCATCAGCCCCACCGGCAGGGCCGGCACGAAGGCGTCGTCCAGCCCCAGGCCCAGCACGGCGCTGCGGATGGCGCCGATGAGGACATCCATGCCCCCCGTGGTGCGAAAAATCGAGATGGCTGCCAGCATCGCCACCAGGTAGGGAACGATCTGGATCGCGACGCCAAAACCCTCCTTGGCGCCTTCGACGAAGCTCTCATAGACATCTATCCCCCGCCAAGCCGCGACCGCGACGAATAGGACGATCAGGGACAGGATGATGCCGCTGCCGAGGAGCCCGGTGGCCTGGGCCATCCGCTCGGGAGGCAACCCGGCGAGTCCCAGGTAGAGCGCTCCCGCCAGCGCCGCAAAACCGCCGAAAAAGACGAGGACCGGCCGGCACCACAGCCGGAGGCCCTGCCACCAGGCCACCGCCAACAGTCCGGCGCTGAACGAAACGAAGGTGCCCAGCAGGGTGGGAAGGAAGATGTCGGCGGCGTTGAAGCCGGCGATTCCCTGCTGCACGGCCAGGCTCTGGCGGATGGCGATGACCGTCGTCGGGATCAGGGTGATGCCCGCTGTATTGAGGACAAGAAACATGATCATCGGGTTGCTGGCGGTATCCTTCTGCGGATTGATCTCCTGCAACTCGCGCATGGCCTTCAGCCCAAGCGGCGTGGCGGCATTGTCGAGGCCGAGCAGATTGGCCGAGAAATTCATGACGATGCTGCCGCCGGCCGGATGCCCGGGCGGAATATCCGGGAATACGCGGCGGAAGAACGGCGCCAGGGCACGCCCGAAGAGCTGGATCAAGCCACCCCGCTCGCCAATTTTCATGATCCCCAACCAGAGACTCATGACCCCCACCAAGCCCAGGGCGATGTCGAATCCGGTCTTGGCGGTATCGAACAATCCGTTCAGGACGCGCGAGAATACCTCCCAGTCCCCCTGCAGGGTCTGCACCACGGCCGCAGCGAAGCCGAGGAGGATGAAGGCGGTCCAGATTCGATTGAGCACGGTGACGAGGCCGCCTGGCGGAGACCTGAAGGGAAAGGACGGAGATGCAGCGAGTCTAGTGGAAGCTCGGCAGGGGCAGCAACCGGCGAGCCTGGAGCGCCCTCAATCGGACCCAACCAATTCGGCGGCCGTCTGCGAACCATCCATCGCCACTGCCTCGCTGGTCGGCAGGCCCGAGACGCGTCGCTCACCCAAGATAAGCGGCCCCAAACCCGGATCGGCTGGCCTGGGCCGTATCAGTTTCGCGTGCGGGTGCTCCGACGCAGCCAGCGCCCGCAGATGCTGCGTAGGGCGCAGCACATCCTCGCGAAGCGGGATCCCGATGCCGCGGACGCGACAGGCGCCTCCGGTTCCGCTGCAAGTTTTGCGGCCATGGGCGCCGCGATCGGTTCAGCAAGCACCGGCAAGACGGGAGACAAGGGCGCGCCCTCTGCCGGGATGTCCATCAGCGAGACGCTCGGCGCCTGCGCAATCAGTGGCGAAGGCACTGCAACCTCCGACGGAACCCTGCCGCTCGCTTCCGGAACATCGGTCACGACGCATGCATCCTCAACCCGCGCCGTCGAGGGAGCCGCGGCACC
>SSTA01000225.1 GCA_009469685.1 Azonexaceae bacterium
CAGGGCCCTCTGGATCTGGGCCGGCGAAATCAGCGGCGTGGTGGCCAAGGCGCAGCATTGCTCGATCACATTGTGGAGCTGGCGCACATTTCCTGGCCAAGTTGCCGAGGCAAGCAACGCCAGGCCCTCGGGAGCGATGCCGGCGAGGGATTTTCCGTATTTTGCGGCAATCTGGCGAACGAAATGTGCGGCGAGGAGCGGAATGTCCTCCCGCCTTTCGTCCAGGCGCGGCAAGGTGAGCGTCACCACATCGAGGCGGTAGTAGAGATCCTCGCGAAAGCGCCCATCGGCCAAGGCCGCTTCCAGGTCTCGATGGGTCGCCGAGAGGACTCGCACATCGACCGGCTCGGCCCGGGTGGCGCCCACCGGACGTACGGCGTGCTCCTGGAGGACACGTAAGAGCTTGACCTGTAACGCGAGCGGCATGTCGCCAATTTCGTCGAGGAAGAGGGTTCCCCCGTCAGCAGCCTGAAACAAGCCAGTGCGGGCGCTGGCAGCCCCGGTGAAGGCCCCGCGCACATGGCCGAAGAGCTCGGACTCCAGCAACTGCTCCGGGATGGCACCGCAGTTGATCGCCACAAAGGGCGCCGCAGCCCGGGGACTGGCCCGATGGATCGCCCGGGCGAGGACTTCCTTGCCGGTGCCGCTGTCGCCGCGTATCAGGACGCTGGCATCGGAGGAGGCAACCGCGCAGGCCTCTTCCATCACCTCGGCCATACGACTGCTGCGATAGACGATTCCCGCTCGCCACGGTGCGTCCCCGTCCATGCTGGCTCTGGGGTCGGCCGCCGAGAGCCGCAGGGCCTGATCGACCTTGTCCAGCAGGACGCGACTGTCGAAGGGCTTGGTCAAATAGCCGAACACCCCGCGGGAAGTCGCTTCGACCGCATCGGGAATCGTTCCGTGGGCAGTCAGCAAGATCACCGGCAGCGTCGGGCGGGTGACGCGGATTTCCTCGAACAGGGCCAAGCCGTCGCGACCGGGAAGGCGCACATCGCTGATCACCAGATGGGGAGGCTCGACGGCAATCCGGGCCAATCCTTCCTCGGCCGACTCGGCCGTAGACACGCGAAAACCGCGAGCACCGAGGCGTAGCGCAAGAAGGCGAAGGAGGTCCTCGTCGTCGTCGACCACCAGGACATGGCGAAATTCGGGAGCAGCAGTCATCGGCCATCTCCGGGTGCCTGGCGGGGTCCCCGCGAGCGTACCGGGAGCGATCTCTCAATGTCGGCCAAGGCATCCAGCTTGTCCTGGAGTTCAACTGCCCGACGCTGGCTGTCCTTCGCCAGTTGAGCGGCCCGATCCGCCTGGAGTTCCAGCCTTTGGCGCTCCCCATAGTGATCGGCCAGAAAGCGCGCTAACGCATGATAATCGGCGGCTGCCGGATCAGCGGAGCGGAGCACGCTTTCAAGCAGATTCGCGGCCCGCCCAATGTCCGCCGCCGACCGCGACTGGCCCAGGAGCATGGCCATCCTGACCTGGATGGCGGGACTGGCGGGGGATGCCGCCAGCGCGCTCTTTTCCCGGGCAAGTTCCTGGGCCGACATCCGATTGACGAGCTGATAGTAGGCCAGTAGCGGCATCACGCCGCCAGCCGAAGAACCCCCATCGGTTGCCCGCTGAGCGACGGCCTCGAGCGGCGGGGCCGGTGGAGCCGGCGGGGTATTGCAGGCGGCAAGGCAGAGGGGCATGGCCCAGGCAAGGCCACGGAGAAATCGATCAGTTTTCATAAGGAATCTCGACTCGAAAATGTGCCCCCTGGACTGCTCCTTCACCAGCGACCAATCCGACACGACCGCCCATGGCCGTGAGCAGCTCACGCACGATGGAGAGGCCGACGCCACTGCCCTGACGAGGCGCCGGTGGTTCCCGGCGCCCACGCACGAAGGGATCGAAGATGCGCTCGGCGTCTTCCGGCGCAACGCCGGGCCCTTGATCGATGCAATCCAGCACCAGACAGCTGCCCTTGACCTGAGCCTGCAGGCATATCGTTCCGCCTTCGGGACTGAAATCGATGGCGTTGGACAGCAAATTGTCCACCACGACCTGGAGTTTTTCGCCATCCAACGGCAGGGTAACCGCCGGGGCCGCCCTTTGGACCGTGATTCGCCGGGCCTGAAGCTGGAGTTCCCTTGCCTTGATCGCCTGGGCAAGAATCCGGCGGACCGCCTGGGGACGGAAAGTAAGGCGCCGGGCGTCGAACGACGCCGCGTTCAAGCGTAGCAAACTCTCGATCTGATCCTGCAGCAGCACCACATTGTGTTGGAGGATCTCCACGACTTCCTGCTGCGACGCATCGAGGGGACCTACGACCCGCTCCTGAAGCAGGGCGATGCCTTCTCTGAGTGCCGTCAACGGGGTTTTCAACTCGTGCGACACATGCCGCAGGCTGCGCTCCCGGTCGGCCTCCAGTTCCGCCAGGCGTTGCCGCAGCCACTCGAGTCGGCGCCCCAGCCGGCGCAGGTCGGCGGGACCGCGCACCCGAACCACCTGATCCAGGCGACTCTCCCCCAGACGATGGATATTGCGTTCCAACTGGCGTATCGGCCGCACCAACCACCAGCCCATGGCGAGAGCGACCGCGACCGCTCCTCCGACCGCCGCTGCGACCTGATAAGTCAGTTGCATGCGGTTGGCCTGTAATTCTTCCATCACCAGCCCGTTGCGCGCTTCGATCCAGCGCCGGCCCGCCGGACCCAGTCGGCCGCTCAGTTCGTCTAGGAGCGCGAGCCGAGGAGCGATTTCCGATCGTGGTGTCCCGTCGCGCAAGGCTGCGGCAATCCCCTCCGCTGCCTTCACCCATTCCAGGGCCAGCGGCCCGAGCGGCCGTTCCGGAAGGGCGTCGAGCTTTTCGGCGGCGCCCCTTGCGAGGGCCAGGCTTTGGTCGAAGCGGCCGAGAAGGATCGGATCACCCAGAACGAGGTACTGCTGCCCGGATCGCGCCAGATCCGGGGTTCGCTCGACAATATCCTGAATCAAACCCGTCAGCAGGAGGGCTTCAGCGCTCACCTGCCG
>SSTA01000032.1 GCA_009469685.1 Azonexaceae bacterium
GCGCCGGACAAAGTCCGACGCCGCCCGCGAAGCCGCTCAGCTCCGCTCGTTGCGCCGCGCCAGGTTGTCCTGCAGGATAGCCGTGCAGTCCTTGACGCCGACCCGACTCCCGGCCAGGGTCCCATTGCGGGCCTTGAGGTCCAGCATGGCATCCTCCATGGCCGCCTGGGCGGCGAACAGGCAGGGCGTGCTGTAGATGACCAGGGAGATTCCGGCTTCGCGCAATTCGTTCTGGGTGTAGGGGGGCGACTTGCCCCCGGCGATCTGGTTGAAGCAGAAGGGACGATCGACGCTGCGCACGAGATCGCGCACCACGTCCAGGTCCTTGAGGCCGTCGACGAGGACGGCGTCCGCACCGGCTTCGGCGAAGGCCTTGATCCGCCGCTCGATGTCGGCCGGATCGGACGAGTCGGTCCGGGCGACCACTACCAGATCGCGCCGCGTCGCGAGGACGGAACGCAGCTTGGCGAGATATTCGTCGAGATCCATGATCTGCTTGCCGTCGAAGTGGCCGCAGCGACGCGGCCGCTTCTGGTCCTCCAGAACGACGCCGGCGGCCCCCGATGCTTCTAGGACCGAGACGACATGGCAGGCGACTTCCGGATCGCAATAACCGTCGTCGATATCCACCAGCAGGTTGTGGTTGGGCAGTACGGTGTTGATCCGCCGCACGAAATCGACGATGTCGGTCCAGGTGATGAATCCGATATCCGGCAAGCCGTAATGGCTGGCGGCGAATCCGAAGCCGGTAATGAAGAGGCTGTCGAAATGACGGCCGGCCATGCTCGCCGAGAAGACGTCATGGACCCCGATGAAGGGGATCAGAGGCCTCTCGGCCATTGCTGCCCGCAGACGACGGCCGGCGGTGAGGGGAGTGGATTCGGGTGCATTCATTTCTTGGTCTCCGCAATCAGATCGAGGATGCCGCCGATGGTCGCCAGGCGTTCCGGGTCTACGCCGATGGCGCCGAAATCGATGCCATAGGTCGTTTCGAGGTAGACGACTATCTGGACGATGGCCAGCGAATCGATGAGGCCCGAAGCCACCAAGCCATCGTTCATGCCGATGGTTTCGATCTGCTTGTTGGGCTTCTGTATGGTCTTGAGGTAGTCGACCAGACCCCGGTAGTGCTCTTCGCGCCGGGGATCCATCAGGCCTTTCCTTCCGCCAGTATTCCCGCCAGGTCGATGGAGGGCCTGGGCAGACACGCGGCCTTGACGGCTTCGCGATTGATCTTGCCGCGGGACGTCCGGGGAATCTCGTCGACCACCCACCAGCGCACCGGCATTTTGTGCTCGGCCAGGTGGGATTTCATCCAGGCGTGCAGACTGCGGATGACCGGCGCACTGTGGTCGCCCAGCACCACGGCCATGGCGACCGATTGACCGTAGATTTCGTCGTCGAGGGCGAAGGTGCACACGTCGGTGGCTCCTTCGAAGCGCTCGACGACGGCGTCGACATCGGACGGATAGATCTTCATTCCGCCCTTGTTGATCTCGTCCCGCTCGCGACCGCGCAGGGCGAGGCGCCCCTGCTCGTCGAGAAAACCGATGTCGCCGGTGAGGAACCAGCCGTCCCGCACGGCGTTGGCCGTGAGGTCGTCGCGCTGGAAATAACCCTTCATCAGGGCCGGCGTGTTCAACCAGACATAGCCGGACTCGCCGGGTTTGCACTCGTCTTCCGGCCGCAAGGGAGCATCGGTGT
Organism: Azonexaceae bacterium; assembly: GCA_009469685.1. Next base: position 1,705 of record SSTA01000032.1, read on the forward strand.
CGGCATTGCGCAGGACCTTCACCACGGCCCCCCAGCCGGTGCCGATGAGGCCGTCTTCAGCGGGGCAGTCGGCGTTGCCCAGACCGGCGACCCAGCTTCCCGTTTCGGTGATGCCGTAGGCGTTGCACACCTGACGCGTCCCGGTCCACCGACGGATCTCGTCCCAGATGTGGGCGGAAAGCGGTGCCGAGCCGACGTGAACCCGGCGCAGATTGCCCGACTGGGGCGGCTTGGCCATCTTGAGGGCCAGTTTCCAGACCGCCGGAACCGACGACATGAAGGTGATGCGGTTATCGTCCAAGAGCTTGCCCAGGCGCATGATGATATCGGCCTGGAAGGGCGGGGTGATGTACAAATCCTTGCCCGACAGCCAGGGGAATAGGCAGTTGCAGATGAGGCCGTGGCCGAAATGGGTGGGCAGGAGGCACAGGGTACGCTCGAAGTCGGCAAGGTCGAGTTGATCCCGCAGACCCATCCAGCGCGCGCGCAGCGAACGATGGGTATGAACCACCCCCTTGGGCGCGCCGGTGGAACCCGAAGTGAAGAGGATCAGCGCGTCGTCGTCGAGATGGCTCAGCCCGGCATCGGCAGTGGCGTCTCCAGTGTCCTGGGTATCGATGACGGTGACCCCCGTTTCGCCCAGAGCCTGGCGCACGACCGGATCGGTCTTGGCGTCGATCACCGCCAGCTTGGGCTGGGCGGCCTCGGCCAGATTGGTCACCTCGAACGAGGTCAGACGGGCATCGATGGGAACTGCGCAGGCGCCCAGTTTCCAGATGGCCAGAAGCTCGGCGAAGAACTCCAGCTTGTTGCCGAAAGGCATGAAGACGCGCTGGCCGCGTTCCAGGCCGTGGCGCTGGAAACGCGCCACGCGGCGAGCGACCTGCTCGAGAATTTCACTGCGTTCCCAACGCCGTCCGCTCACCGGTTCGGCCAAGGCTCCTACGTTCAGATCAAAAAACATTGCCTATCACCCCAGAAGAGCTCATGCGAGCCCGAAGAGACTAAAGAAAAAGCGCGTACGAGTTACGAAATCGATCGTTCCCGGTCCATGCCAGACGAAGATGAGACCGAAAAACGTCCAGACGCCGAGAATGCGCTTGACCCGGTGCAGCCCGGGCGCCGGGGCTCGGCCCCCGCGGCTCTGCTCCCGCAGCATGGAAACAAATATACCCAATGCCAGCAAGAAACAGTAGAAGATTCGAGAACGCTGGGAATACAGGGTTTCGAACACGGCGCCGGTCACCATATTGAGTTCCACGTTGAGGAGGTGGTAATAGGTATTCCCGACGAAGGCCGCCGCAAAGACCGCCACCATCAGGCGGAGTTTTGGCCAGTTGCGCAGCCTGCTTCCCAGCCGCGTGAAAGTCGGCAGGAAGAAGAAATTGGCCATGAGTTCCTTGAAATAGAAGTAATAGCGATTCCAGAACTCGACGATGGACTCGGCCAGCAGCGGTTTGTAGGTATTGCGGAAGATATTGAAGCCAAAAATGCGCAGGATGCCGATGATCACGTGCCCTTTGGCCGCGTGGCGCAGCACCTGGAAGAACAACTCGCAATACACCGCGGCCCAGGACTGCCAGAGCGGGGCCTTTGTGCCGCCGCCAGCCACCAGCCCGGCCAGACGCGGAATTCCCAAGGTGTGCCCGCCGAGTTTTTCGGTCAGCTCATTGCCAGCCCCATAGACCAAGGCAAAGAGCAATTCGGTCAGGATCTTCAACACTCCCGCGAGGAGCAGGAGCTTGATCCCGGCCAACTGGGATCGGGCGAGCTGCTCGTTGTCCTTGGCCTCGCTGCGGGAAAGGTAGCCAAAGCCGTTCCCGTAGGGGGTATTGGTACCGCCGTAGTACGGCCAGAGGACGAGAAAATGATCGGTAAAGCGGGTACCGCCCAGGCGCCCGAACTGTCCCGCCATGAGGACATAGCCGAAGCGCCAGAGCATGAAAGGGAACATGAGGCCGACCGCAACGAAGACCTGACGCCAGAGACCGGCCTCGGGCGCGGTGTTCCAGAGCACGACGAGCAGGCCCCAATAGATGCCGTGCAGGGTCAGTTGAGGATGGCTGCGGACCCAGCGCGGCAAACTCGCGTAGCGGGTGCCCGCTCGAAAGATCAGCCAGGAAAGACCCAGGAAAACCGCCAGAACCAGGATGAGGCCCACCCGGTCCCGGGGCACCGGGAGTTCGCTCTCCCCCAGCATCTCCCGGGTCTTGCGGAAGCAGACCCACAGCGCGCCTGCTGCCAGGAGTGTCCGCCGCCGGACCGGCGTCAGCCAAGTCAGAAGCGCTCCCAACTTCGCCTGCCACCAAGCGATGATTCGGGGGTCTTCGTGGAACTGGTTGATCTGGTGAAACCGCATCGCGAGGCAGAGATTGGGTCCGGCTAGCGCCGGAAAAGCGCGAATTATAGTCCGCCATACCCGAATTGGCTCGGATCACTTGGTCTGGTGGGTTCTAGCCTCGAAAATTCCGGCCTGTCTTCACCCGGATTCGGTAAAAGGCTGCCGCCCGGAACCGGATCGGACCCCCTGCTGACTCCTGCATCGGCGTGAATCAGGTCTTTGCCGGGCGCGATCCCGGCTCCCGCCGCTTCGGCCGGCACAAAAAAACCCGCCGCAGCGGGTTTTTCGGGTCCTTCGCAGGACTACTTCCGGCGCTTGAATCCAAGACCGGCGAGGCCGATACCGAGCAGTGCCATAGTGCCAGGCTCGGGAACAAGACCATCGGCCCATTCGGCGATGCCGCGAGCGACGCCACAGCTCGTCGTGGGACCGGGGCAATAGTCGTTCCAGGCACCACCGCCGCCCCAGTTCATCACCGTGTAGTCCTCGCCGCCGAAGTCGTTGGGTTCGCCCCCGTTCCAGTTCGTGTAGGTCACCGCCTCGCCACTCGTCCAGACAAACGAGCCTTCCACTGCCGCATCGGTGAATCCGATCCAGAGCAGTTCGGTGGGGCCGAAGTTGCTCAACAGCCAGGACTGCTCCGCCGCGTCGTTGATCGTCACCAGATGACCGCCTAGCGAGACGGCGTTCGCTTCAGCCACCCCCCAATCGCCGGAAGGCCCGCCCGACACGTAGTCATACCAGTGCCCGGTGGTGGGATTGAAGAAGGCAGCAGAGGCTGTGGTCGAGAGCGCGCCCAAGGACAGGCATGCACCGATAAGAATCTTCTTTGCGAATTTCATTCTCAATTCCTCGTAAGAAATCA
>SSTA01000226.1 GCA_009469685.1 Azonexaceae bacterium
CGTCCGCGAGGCCCTCCACGCGCTCCACGATCCACTTGAGGACGCGCATGTTCTCGCCGTAGCCGGGCCAGATGAACTTGCCGTCGTCGCCCTTGCGGAACCAGTTCACCATGAAGAGCTTGGGCGGGTAGGGGACCTTGCGCCCCATCTCGATCCAGTGGGCGAAGTAGTCGCTCATGTTGTAGCCGCAGAAGGCGAGCATCGCGAACGGGTCGCGGCGCACGACGCCCACCTGGCCCACGATGGCGGCCGTGGTCTCGGACCCCAGCGTCGCGGCCATGTACACGCCTTCGTCCCAGGTGGCGGCCTCCGTCACCAGCGGCACCGTGGAGGAGCGACGGCCGCCGAAGACGAACGCGGAGATGGGCACGCCCGCAGGGTCGTCCCAGGCCGGGTCGATGGAAGGCGAGCGCGTGGCGGCGACGGTGAAGCGCGAGTTCGGGTGCGCGGCCGGCCGACCGCAGCCCGGCGTCCACTCCTTGCCCGTCCAGTCGGTGAGCTTCGGCGGGGGCTCCTTCGTCATGCCCTCCCACCACACGTCGCCCTCGGGCGTGAGCGCCACGTTGGTGAAGATCGTGTCGGCCTTGATGGCCTCCATGCAGTTGGGGTTGGTGTCGTAGCCGGTGCCGGGAGCCACGCCGAAGAATCCCGCCTCGGGGTTGATGGCGTGCAGGCGCCCGTCCTCGCCGGGCTTGATCCAGGCGATGTCGTCGCCGATGGTGGTCACCTTCCAGCCCTTGAAGGCGGGCGGGGGGATCAGCATCGCGAAGTTGGTCTTGCCGCAGGCGGAGGGGAAGGCGGCGGCGACATAAGTCTTTTCGCCCTCGGGGGATTCGACGCCGAGGATGAGCATGTGTTCGGCCAGCCAACCCTGGTCGCGCGCCATGGTGGAGGCGATGCGCAGGGCGAAACACTTCTTGCCCAGCAGGGCATTGCCGCCATAGCCGGAACCGTAGGACCAGATTTCGCGGGTTTCGGGGTAGTGGACGATGTACTTGGTGGTCGGATTGCACGGCCACCGGGTGTCCTTCTGGCCCGGTTCCAGCGGAGCGCCGACGGAGTGGACGCAGGGAACGAATTCGCCCTCGGTGCCCAGCACGTCATGGACGGCCTTGCCCATGCGGGTCATGGTCCGCATATTGACGACCACATAGGCGGAGTCGGAAATCTCGACGCCGATGTGGGCGATGGGGGAACCGAGGGGGCCCATGGAGAAGGGAATGACGTACAGAGTGCGGCCCTTCATGCAGCCCCTGAACAGGCCGCCAAGGGTATCGCGCATCTTGGCCGGGTCTTCCCAGTTGTTGGTCGGGCCGGCGTCTTCCTTCTTCTCGGAGCAGATGTAGGTACGGTCCTCGACGCGGGCGACATCGGAAGGGTCGGAGAAGGCCAGGAAGGAATTGGGACGCTTCTCGGGGTTGAGCTTGATGAGGGTGCCGGCTTCTACCATTTCGGCGCACAAGCGGTCATACTCCTCCTGCGAACCGTCAGCCCAGTAGATGCGGTCCGGCTGGGTCAGCGCGGCGATTTCCGCGACCCACTTCTTGAGGCCTTCGTGTTTGACGTAATCGGGAGCGTTAAGCGGTGCGGTCATGGCGATGTCTCTCTCTAAGTTTCTGACAGTGCAGGGTTTTACGCCAGTCGCCGGGGGCTGCCACCAAGACCTGGTTCGGCGCTGCGGCCGACGGCTGGGAAGCCGATAATTATGCCACCACCCCCGGGAATCCGCTACTTGACCGGAGGGGCTAAGTGATATCCGAGGGGTGATATTTCACAATCGCGGTGCTAGTATATACCGTGATTCGAAACGTGTTTTCACAATGTGAAATAAAGGAGACGCCATGGACCCCAATCAACTTCGCGAAGCAGCCCTCTACTATCACCGCGAGCCGAAGCCGGGCAAGATCGCGGTCACTCCCATCAAACAGCTCACCAATCAGTACGACCTGTCCCTCGCTTATTCGCCGGGGGTTGCCTTTGCCTGCGAAGAGATCGTTGCCGATCCCGCCGAAGCCGATACCCTGACCGCGCGGGGCAACCTGGTCGGGGTGATCACCAACGGCACTGCCGTCCTGGGCCTTGGACCGATCGGGCCCTTGGCCGCCAAGCCGGTGATGGAAGGCAAGGGCGTGCTGTTCAAGAAATTCGCCAATATCGACGTCTTCGATCTGGAAATCAGCGAGCGGGATCCGGACAAACTGATCGATATCATCGCCTCCCTGGAGCCTACTTTCGGGGGTATCAATCTGGAGGACATCAAGGCTCCGGAGTGTTTCTACATCGAAAAGAAGCTTCGCGAGCGGATGAAGATCCCCGTCTTCCACGACGACCAGCACGGAACCGCCATCGTCGTCGGCGCAGCCATCCTCAACGGACTCCACCTCATCGGCAAGGACCTGACCAAGGTCAAGATCGTCACCTCGGGCGCCGGCGCGGCGGCACTCGCCTGTCTCGACCTGCTGGTCATGCTGGGTGCGCCGGTGGAGAACATCTGGGTGACCGATATCAAGGGGGTGGTGTACGAAGGCCGCGTCGAAGAGATGGACGAGATCAAGGCGCGCTACGCCAAGAAAACCGAAGCCCGCGTCCTGGCCGAGGTGATCGAGGGCGCCGACGTCTTCGTCGGACTTTCCGCCGGCGGCGTCCTCAAGCCGGAGATGGTGGCGCGCATGGCGTCCCAGCCTCTGATCCTGGCTCTCGCCAATCCGACGCCGGAAATCCTTCCCGAGGCGGTCAAAGCGGTGCGCCAAGATGCCATCATCTGCACCGGCCGCTCGGACTACCCCAACCAGGTCAATAACGTCCTCTGCTTCCCCTTCATCTTTCGCGGAGCCCTGGATGTAGGTGCCACCACCATTACCGAAGAAATGAAGATGGCCGCCGTGAAGGCCATCGCCGAACTGGCCCGGGCGGAGCAGTCGGAGGTGGTCGCCTCGGCCTACGGCGAGAAAATCTCCGGATTCGGCCCCGAATACCTGATCCCCAAGCCTTTCGATCCGCGGCTCATCGTCAAGATCGCTCCGGCGGTGGCGCAGGCCGGGATGGATTCCGGCGTCGCAACCCGACCGATCAAGGATTGGGCGGCCTATCTGCAAGGGCTGAACGAATTCGTCTATCACTCCGGCTTCATCATGAAGCCGGTGTTCTCCCTGGCCAAGAAGGCGCCCAAGCGCATCGTCTTCTCCGAAGGCGAGGACGAGCGGGTCTTGCGCGCCGTCCAGGTCATCCGCGACGAGGGGATCGCCCAGCCCATCCTGATCGGGCGCCGCGCCGAAATCAATCGCCGCATCGAGTCGGCAGGATTGCGGATTCGCGAGGGGGCGGATTTCGAAATCATCTACACCGAGGGGTGTCCCTTCTTCGATGCCCACCAGGAGGAATTCTGGCAGACCTACCATCGCCTTACCGAGAGAAAAGGGGTTTCACCCGACTATGCTCGCCGCGAAGTACGGCGCCGGGCGACTCTCTACGGTTCGCTGATGGTTCGCCTGGGTTACGCCGACGGCCTGGTGTGCGGTACTTTCGGGCGCCATGAAGCCCATCGCCACTATGTCGAAAGCGTCATCGGAACCCAGCCCGGGCTCGATCGCTACTACACCATGAATCTCCTCATGCTGCCGGGTCGGACAGTCTTCATCGCCGATACCTACGTCAATTACGACCCGACCGCCGAGCAGCTGGCGGACATGACCCTGCTCGCGGCCCACGAGATTCGTGCCTTCGGCATGACGCCCAAGGTCGCCCTGCTCTCCCACTCTACTTTCGGCACCGACAACACGCCGACGGCCGTCAAAATGCGCCATGTGCTGAAGATCCTTGGCGAAAGGGCGCCGGACCTCGAGGTCGAGGGTGAAATGCATGGCGATGCCGCCCTGGACGAGAAGATCCGCCTGTCGGCCTTCCCCAACTCCAGACTGAAGGGCCAGGCCAACCTCCTGGTCATGCCCACTCTGGACGCGGCCAATATCGCCTTCAATCTTCTCAAGGTGGCGGCGGGAGACAACCTGACCGTCGGCCCGATACTCCTGGGAGCTGCGCAACCGGTGAATATCCTCACCCCCACGGCGACGGTGCGCCGTATCGTCAATATGACGGCCTTGACGGTGGTCGACGCGTCATGATAAGCCTTTATATCAACATTTACTTGTAGAGCTATGTTTTAGTGGATTTTTTAACGCTTCTTGCTAGACTGGGATAAAATCGGGTCTGTACAGCAGGAGGTAGTCAATGATGCGCAAATTCAAGCGGGCAGTCCTGGTCGGTACCCTTGTCGGGATCGGCCTCAGCGGACAGGCTCAGGCGGCGAAAAAGCCGGTCGAGACCAGCCAGAAGAAAGTTGTGGTCAAGAAGGCGGGGGCGCCGGTCGCAGTCGCCGAGCGCAAATCCCTCCGGCGTGTGGCCCTGAGCGAAGCGGAGGCAGGTCGCCTTGCCCTGTATTCGGCTTCGGCCCTGGTGCTCGATCAGGCGACGGGCCTGCCCATCGTCGAAAAGAATCCCGGGTCTGTCACGCCCATCGCATCGATTTCCAAACTGATGACCGCCATGGTCGTTCTCGACGCCGGTCTCGACATGCAGGAAGTCATCGCCATCGGCGACGAGGATGTCGATAGCCTGAAGGGAACCCGCTCGCGCCTCCCGGTCGGAACGACCATGACCCGCGAAACGGCAATGCTGCTCGCCCTGATGTCGTCGGAAAACCGCGCTGCCCATGCCCTGGGGCGGAATTATCCGGGGGGGCTGCCGGCTTTTGTCACCGCCATGAACCGGAAAGCCCGCGAGCTTGGCATGACGAGCTCACGCTTCGAAGAACCGACAGGGCTGTCGAGCAATAATGTTTCCACCGCCTACGATCTGGCCCGTATGGTCGCCGCTGCGGCCCAGTATCCTGAAATCCGGGCTTTTTCGACCACTGCCGAGGCGCGCGTCGACCTCAACGGTCGGCAAAGGGATTTCGGCAATACCAATGCCCTGGTCAAGAACGATCACTGGGATATCGCGGTCTCCAAGACCGGCTACATCTCCGAGGCCGGCCGCTGTCTGGTGATGCAGGCTAAGGTTGCCGCCCGTTCCGTTGTCATCGTCCTGCTGGATTCCGTCGGTAAAATGACCCGGGTGGGCGACGCCAACCGGATCAAGCGTTGGATGGAGAGCAGTCGCACACCGGCCCACCCGTCCAAACTGGCGTAAAGGCCGGTCTTAGCAGGACCTGGGTCGGGCGATTCGCTTAGCGACGCGCGGACTGACACCGCGGAGAGTTTCGTTCAGCGTCCCTGGCCTTCCTCTCGCTCAACCCTCAGACTCGCTGCGGGGGGCTCGCGGGAGAGCTCCAAGGCCATATTCTTCGCAAGCAAATGAAAACGCCTCGCTGGGCGAGGCGTTTTCGGCAGGAGCAGACGACGAACGGGCAGATTCCTGCGCGTTCCTAGTCGGTCATTGGCTCTTGCGTTGGGCGCGCACCGCGAACAGTCCCAGAAGGCTGAGCCCGAGCAGGGAGAGTATGGACGGTTCGGGGATTTCAGGGGCGGACAGGGACTGGCTGAACAGCTGCTCGTAGCCGTTGTTTTCCTGGCCGAATTCGTAAGTGATATGAATCTTGGTCCAGCCCTTGGAGGCGTCCATCACCGCGTCGGAGATTTCCTGATTGAAGACGGCGAAGGAGGCTTGGTTGGCGCCCAGATTCTGATTGAGGTCGTGGGCATCCGCCGGGTCATCGCCGGTACAGGGGCCGAAGTGGAGGAACTGGGGAACCCCGGGGGCTGCCTGCCGTGCGCAGATGGTGCCATGGACATAGGTCCAGCGCGGATCGCAGGAGTCGCCGACGCCAGGGTCGCCGCCCAACGGGCAGAGGGCGCCGGGGCTGGCGGTCGGGTCGGGGGCGCCAAAAGCCGCGGAGAGATTCTTTCCCGTCGGATCGCCAGGAACCATGCCCGAGAGGTAGAAGTCCTTGGTCGTCCCGTCGTCTTTTTCCAGCGTCACCTTGGCCCAGGCCAGGAGGTCGATCCCGGAGAGTCCGTCGTTACCGGTCTCATTGAGATTGAAGAACACCGCGAACTGATTGCCGCCGAGGGTGCCGCGGACTGCCGAGGTCAGGGCGTCCCAGGACCCGGCGCGATCCCAGGATCCGCCATTGGATGAGTCGGCGAGATCGACCGTAGACGGATCGCAGTTCAGCTTCTTGCAGTTCTTGTCGGTATCGAAGACATCGAAGAAGGTCGTCGAGAACGAGGTGAAACCGCCGCCGGCGTTGGGGGTCGCGAAGGAGTTGTCCATCCCCAGGGCGTTTTGCGTGACGTCCTGGCCGCTGGCACCAGTTCCGTACACGATGTAGTTGGGCTCCTTGATTTCACCGGGGGCCGATTTCACGTAGAACGGATCGCCCGGGTTGGGATTCGCTGCATTGCCGGTCGCCGCAAAATTGAGCAGGGCAAGGGAAAATACCGAGAAATCCCCGAACTGCAGGCAGTTCTTGCCCGGAGTCAAGCCGCAATCCGGATTGGGGAGGTAAGTCAGGGCTGACGCGCTGGGAGATGCTGCCAAGCCCAGGATCAGCGAAAAGGCTGCAAGGACTTTCGAGAGGATGGCCATGATGAGACTCGCTAAAAAAGGTTATTCGCCTACGCCTAAGGTAATAGGCATGACCCGTGCCAGAAAAAATATTGGCTTTATAATCAGTTTGTTGGTCATGTCGCCGCGTCCAGAAGAGGGCGGCGGGGTAAGAATCGGCGACACCGGGCCAGAGGACCTGATCGGGCCCCCCAATGCTGGAGTGGCTTTTGCGCGCCTTCCCGGGAGGAGGCGCCGGATGCTTCAGGGGCGCTTGGCGGGAGACGATCCGGCAGCGAAATCGTAGGTCCAGCGCACCGGAAACCGTGCGGAACCCAGGCTCAGGGCGAGCTTGCCGGTTTCCTCCGTGGGAATGGCAAAGGAAAAGCAGAGTGCGGCGCGGGCGCCAGTGGTCGAAAATTCGACTTCGGACTGCGATGGCCGCTTGAACGCCAGGGTTGCCCCGTTCTTCAGTTCGATCTTGACGGAGCGTTCGCTGGTCAGGCTGTCGGTGCTGACGAAGGCGCAGGCGTTGGACCAGCTGCCCAAGGCCAGGATGGGATGCAGCGTCGTATCGGCCGGGCGCCCGGCGGGGGCGCGGACCGCCA
>SSTA01000227.1 GCA_009469685.1 Azonexaceae bacterium
CCCTTCCGCCTGCGCGACGTGCTCGACAACCTGTCGACCATCATGGCCGCCAGCAGTGGCGACAAGGACATCGAACTGTCGATCGCCGAGCCGCCGGCCGACGTCGACCAGTTGCAGGGCGATGGCCTGCGCCTGGAGCAGGTGCTGATCAATCTCGTCGGCAACGCGATCAAGTTCACCACGCACGGGCATGTCGGGCTGGCGGTCACCGTGGTCGACGCCGACGAGCGCGAGGCCACGCTGCGCTTCTCGGTCACCGACACCGGCATCGGCATCGCGCCCGACGCGCTGGGCGCGATCTTCGCGCCCTTCGCCCAGGCCGACGCCTCGACCACCCGCCGCTTCGGCGGCACCGGCCTGGGGCTGGCGATCAGCCGGCGTCTGGTCGATCTGATGGGCGGCACGCTGGAAGCGACCAGTACGCCGGGCGAAGGCAGCGAATTCTCGTTTGTCGCGCGCTTCGAGCGGCTTGCGGCGAGCAGTGTCTCGGCGCCGGAAATGGCCGCGCTGAAGGTGCTGATCGCCGATGACAGCGTGATTGCGCGCACGGCGATCGCCAACCTGGCCACGGCGCTGGGCTGGGCGCCGACCGTGGCCGATACCGGCGCGGCGGCGGTGGAGGCGGCGGTTGCCGCGCGCGCCGGCGGCAAGCCCTGCGACGTGATCGTGCTCGACTGGAAGATGCCGGTGATGGATGGCTTGGCGGCGGCGCGAGCGATCCGCGAGTCCGCGGGCGCGGCTGTCGGCGAGGCGGGCGAGCCGATCATCGTGATGGTCACCGCGTATGCGCAGGACGAACTGACGCGCCACCCCGACGCGGCGCTGGTCGATGCCGTGCTGAGCAAGCCGGTGACCACCTCGGGCCTCTACAACGCCGTCGCCCGTGCCCGCCTGCGCCGGTCCGGTCGCGCGCCCGAACATGTTCCGGAGGCGCGGCGTCTCGCGGGCCTGCGCCTGCTGGTGGTCGATGACAGCGAGATCAACCGCGATGTCGCGGTGGAGATCTTTCGCGGCGAGGGCGCGGTGGTGTCCACCGCCAACGACGGCGACAAGGCGTTGGCCTGGCTGGAGGTCCATGGCGACGAGGTCGACGCGGTGCTGATGGACGTGCAGATGCCGGCCATGGACGGCTACGAGGCCACCCGGCGCCTGCGCGCCATGCCCCGGCTGGCCGGCCTGCCGGTGATCGCGCTGACCGCCGGGGTGTTCGAGACGCAGCGCGAGGCGGCGCTGGCGGCGGGCATGATCGATTTCATTTCCAAGCCGTTCGACGTGGGTGACGCGGTGGACATCATCCGCCATGCCTGCGGGCGTCCGCGGGCGCAAGCCGCGGCGCCGGACACCGAGCGCGATGCGGTGGAGGTGGCGGTAGATGCCCCCGCCGAGGTCGCCGTGCCCGTGCCGGCCGGCCTGCGCGTCGAGGCCGGGCTCGCGCTGTGGCACGACGAGACGCGCTACAAGCAGTACCTGCGGGTCTTCGTCCGCGAGTACGGCGACTACGCCGAACGGATTCACGATGCCGAGCCGACGCTGCGTGCACGGTTGGCGCACAAGTTGAAAGGCGCGGCCGGCAACATGGCCCTGGACGCGGTGGCCGCCGCCGCCGCCGGCTTCGAAACCGCCGCCGTGGCCGACGCGGACGCTGCGCTGGATCGCCTGCGGCAGGCGCTGGCCTATGCCGTGGCGGCGATCGCCGCGTATGCCGGCACGGCCGACGCCGCGCCCGCGCCGGCTTCCAATGTGTCAGAAGACGCGGCCGCGGCGGCGCCCGTGCTGCGCCGGCTGCTGGCGGCGCTGGACAAGGACGACCCGGCGGTGGTCGAGCCGGTGTTGGCGGAACTCGCCCGCTGCGTCGCGGAAGGGCGGTTGGCGCCGCTCCATACCGCCATCGCCGCCTTCGATTTTCGTGGCGCGGAAAGCGCGGCGCGGGCGTTGGCCGCGTCGCTCGGCCTCGATCCGGATACTGACCTAAACTCCACGGATACCCCCTAGACCCGGATCATGCCGACCGCCCCCATCCTCGTCGTCGATGACGACGCCGGCAATCTCGCCGTGATGCGCCTGATCCTCGGCGCCGAACATCGTCTGGTCTTCGCCCGCAACGGCACCGATGCCCTGGCCGCCGCGCGCAAGCACTTGCCGGCGCTGATCCTGCTCGACATCCAGATGCCCGACATCGACGGCTACGACGTCTGCCGCCGGCTCAAGGCCGACCCGGCGACCGAGGACATCCCGGTGATCTTCGTTACCGCGATGGACGACGTGATCGATGAAGAGCAAGGCTTTGCGCTCGGCGGCGTCGATTACATCGTCAAGCCGGTGTCGGGGCCGATCGTGCGCTCGCGCGTGCGCGCCCACCTTTCGCTGGTGCGCGCGACGCGCCTGGAGCAGAGCTACCGCGACGCCATTTCGATGCTCGGCGAGGCCGGGCATTACAACGACACCGACACGGGGGTGCATATCTGGCGCATGGCCGCCTTCGCCCGCGCCCTGGCGGCGGCGGTCGGCTGGTCCGCCGGCGATTGCCAACTGCTCGAATACGCCGCGCCGATGCATGACACCGGCAAGCTGGGGATTCCCGACGCGATCCTGCGCAAGCCGGGCAAGCTCGATGCCGAGGAATGGACGGTGATGAAGACGCACGCCCGCATGGGCCACGAGATCCTCTCGCGCAGCAAGGCGCCGGTGTTCGTGCTGGCGGCCGAAGTCGCGCTGCGCCATCACGAGCGCTGGGACGGCAGCGGCTATCCCGACGGCCTGGCCGGCGAGGCGATCCCCGAATCGGCGCGCATCGTGGCCGTGGCCGATGTGTTCGACGCGCTGTCGATGAAGCGCCCGTACAAGGAGGCCTGGCCGATGGAAAGGGTGCTGGCGACCATGCGCGA
>SSTA01000228.1 GCA_009469685.1 Azonexaceae bacterium
CCGGAATTCATTCAGTTGGCCTATCAGATTGTCCTGGTCGGCCGTAACGAGTTGCCTTTGGCGCCGGACGAGTATGCAGGCTTTTTGATGACCTTGCTGCGCTTGCACGCCTTCCGCCCGGAATCTCCGCAGAGTCGGATTTTGGCCGCGACGGCGACTGCCCGGCGCGAGGCAGTACCGCCGAAAGGCGGCCCGGCTGAAGCGCAGATTCCTAGTCGTCCTGCCGCCGTCAGCCTCCCGTCCAAAGGCGGCTCGGATTCCCGTGGGCAGGGCAGTGTGCCGGTCGCGTGGGAACAACTGGTCGGACGACTGCAACTCAGTCCGATGGCCAGAGAGCTGGCGCTGCAAAGCGAATTGCGTGAGCTCGGCGATGAGGTTTGTTTATTGCGCCTGCCGCCCGAGCAGAGGCATCTCCTCATGAAACCGGCCCAGGACAAGCTGCAGCAGGCCCTTGACGAGCATTTCGGGCGCCATGTCATCCTGCGGGTTGAAATCGCTGCGGTTGAGTCTGCGACTCCCGCCGCCACCGTACAGCGCGAGCGGACCGAACGGCAGGAGCGGGCGGTGGCTGCCATCGAGAGCGATTCGTTTGTGCGAGACGCCATCGATACCTTGAATGCCTCCCTCGTGGAGTCATCGATCAAACCCTTGTTCTGACGGAGAGTGCACATGATGAAAGGTGGAATCGCTGGGCTGATGAAGCAGGCCCAGGTGATGCAGGAAAACATGAAGAAGGCCCAGGAGCAACTGGCCCAGACCGAGGTCGAAGGCCAGGCCGGGGCAGGGATGGTCAAGGTGGTCATGACTTGCTCCCACGATGTGCGCCGCGTGAGCATCGATCCTTCGGTGATGGACGATCGGGAAATGCTGGAGGACCTGGTGGCTGCTGCCATCAACGACGCAGTAAGGCGCGGCGAGTCCTTGACCCAGGAAAAGATGTCCGGATTTACCGCTGGTCTCAATCTGCCTCCGGGATTCAAACTGCCGTTCTGATCCGTGTCCGTTCCGACCAGCCTTGATGCCCTGATCGAGGCCCTGCGCTGTCTTCCTGGCGTAGGCCCGAAATCGGCGCAGCGTATGGCCTATCATCTCCTGCAGCGGGACCGGGGCGGGGCGAAAGGGCTGGGCGAGGCGCTGCTCAGGGCGCTGGCGGTCTTGCAGCACTGCGAGCAATGCAACAATTTCTCGGAGACGGCCGTGTGTGACCGCTGCGCGTCGCCACGGCGCGACCGGTCTACGCTCTGCGTCGTCGAATCGCCGGTCGACATGAACATGATGGAGCAAACTCACGCCTATTCCGGACTCTACTATGTCCTCATGGGCAGGATTTCTCCCCTGGACGGCGTCGGTGCCCGGGAACTCGGGCTCGAGCGGCTCCTCGCTAGGGCTCGGGACGGCCTGGTGCGGGAGGTTATTTTGGCCACGAATTACACCAATGAGGGCGAAGCGACGGCCCACTATCTCAGCACGCTGCTCAAACCCCTCGGTATCAGTGTCAGTCGCATCGCACGAGGGGTGCCAGTGGGCGGCGAACTCGAATACGTCGACAGCGGTACCCTTGCGCAAGCACTGCGGGAAAGGCGTTCCTGCCCGTCCTGAAAGCCTTAGCCGGCTTCAAAGTGAGCGCTGCTTAGCGTATAATTAGGAGTTTGATTCAATCCCAACTACCTTATCCGTCTAGGGGTCAGCCATATGAGCAATGAAGGAAAAATGGACTGCGGGAGGCGGCGCCTGATCGTCGCCACCGCGGCAGTGGGCGGGGCGGGGGCCGTTGCGGCTCTCGTGCCGTTCGTGTCCAGCCTGTTGCCGTCGGAACGTGCCAAGGCCGCAGGTGCTCCGGTCGAGGTCGATATCGGCAAGCTGGAGCCGGGTCAGATGATGACCGTGGAGTGGCGTGGCAAGCCCGTCTGGATCATCAATCGCAACAAGGAAATGCTGGAGACCCTGCCGAAGCTCAATGACGCGGTGGCCGATCCGAAGTCCGAAAAGCAGATGCAGCCGGATTACGCGCGCAACGAGACCCGGTCGATCAAGCCGGAACTGCTGGTGGTGGTCGGCATCTGCACGCACCTCGGTTGCTCGCCGTCGCAGAAGTTCAAGAAGGGTGCCGAGGAAGGCATGACTGCCGAGTGGCTTGGAGGCTTCCTCTGCCCCTGCCACGGTTCGACTTTCGATTTCGCCGGCCGCGTATACAAGGCCAAACCCGCACCGACCAACCTCGAAGTTCCGCCGCACTACTACATGTCCGATAGCCGCATCCTGATCGGCGAAGACAAGAAGGGAGCGTAACAAATGGCCGCTGGCAATTTCGAAAAGTACAAGTCCGACGGTTCCCTGGCGGGCAATCTGCTGGAGTGGGTCGATGCCCGCTTCCCAGCGACGTCTATGTGGAAAGGCCATCTTTCCGAATACTATGCCCCGAAGAATTTCAACTTCTGGTATTTCTTCGGATCCCTGGCGCTCCTCGTCCTAGTCATCCAGATTGTTACCGGCATCTTTCTGGTCATGCACTACAAGCCGGATGCCGCCCTCAACGCCTACGGCGTTCCCGTCGCCTTCGCCTCCGTCGAGTACATCATGCGCGACGTCCCGGGGGGCTGGCTCATCCGCTACATGCACTCCACCGGCGCATCCGCCTTCTTCATCGTGGTTTATCTCCACATGTTCCGCGGCCTGCTCTACGGTTCTTACCGCAAGCCTCGCGAGCTGACCTGGTTGTTCGGCGTCGGCATCTTCCTGTGCCTCATGGGCGAAGCCTTCTTCGGCTACCTGCTTCCCTGGGGGCAGATGTCCTACTGGGGCGCTCAGGTGATCGTGAACCTCTTCGGGGCCATTCCGTTCGTCGGCAACGATCTGTCGATCCTGATCCGCGGCGACTTCGTCGTGGGCGATGCGACCCTCAACCGCTTCTTCTCCTTCCACGTCATTGCCTTCCCGCTGGTTCTCCTGGGTCTGGTGGCGGCGCATGTTCTGGCCCTGCACGAAACCGGCTCCAACAACCCGGACGGCGTCGAAATCAAGGCCAACAAGGACGAGAACGGCATCCCCCGCGATGGCATCCCCTTCCATCCGTACTACACAGTGAAGGATATCGTTGGCGTGGTGGTCTTCCTGATGGTCTTCTCGGCGATCATGTTCTTCGCCCCTGAAGGCGGCGGCGCATTCCTCGAAACGCCGAACTTCTACCCGGCCGACCCTCTGAAGACCCCGCCCCACATCGCCCCGGTCTGGTACTTCACTCCCTACTATTCGATCCTGCGCGCCATGGTCTGGAACTTCTTCGGTCTCGACGCCAAGTTCTGGGGTGTCGTGGCCATGGGGGCTTCCGTGGTGGTTTTTGCCTTCCTGCCCTGGCTCGATCGCAGTCCGGTGAAGTCGATCCGCTACCGTGGTCCGATCTACAAGACCTTGCTGACCATCTTCGTCATCTGCTTCGTCATCCTCGGTTACCTCGGCACCCAGTCTCCGTCCTACTGGGGTGAAAAGATCTCCCAGGTGTGCACGGTGTTCTATTTCGGCTTCTTCCTCGCGATGCCCTGGTGGTCGCGTATGGACAAGTTCAAGCCGGTTCCTGATCGTGTGACGATGCACTGAGGATCAACAACATGAAAAAACTTCTCATCGCCTTCCTGTTTGCGCCGCTCCTGGCTTTCGCCACAGGTGGCAGCGTGCATCTGGACAAGTGGCCAGGTTCGGTGAGCGACAAGGCAGGCCTCCAGAACGGCGCCAAACTCTTCGTCAATTACTGCCTCAACTGCCACGGCGCGTCGTACATGCGCTACAAGAACCTCATGGAGCTGGGCTTGACCGAGCAGCAGGTCAAGGACAACCTGATGTTCACCTCCGACAAGATCGGTGGACTGATGGCCGTGGCTGCCCGGGCGGACGAGCAGAAACAGTGGTTCGGTGCCACGCCGCCGGATCTCACCATCATTGCCCGCGCGCGCGGCGATCTCGGTGCGCCCAAGGCCGGTGCCGATTGGCTCTACACCTATCTGCGTTCCTTCTATCGCGACGAGAACCGGCCCACCGGCTGGAACAACGTCGTTTTCGAGAACGTCGGTATGCCCCATGTCCTCTATGGGCTGCAGGGACAGCAGGTGCTGAACCACGAGACCCACAAGCTTGAGCTTGCTGTTCCCGGCCAGTTGCCTCCTGTCGAGTTCGACAAGGCGGTTTCCGATCTGGTCGGATTCATGGTCTGGATGGGAGAGCCCCAGCAGGAATTCCGTCAGACCCTGGGATACATTGTCCTTGCCTTCCTGGCTATTCTCTTTGTCGTCTCCTACGCCCTCAAAAAGGAATACTGGAAAGACATCCACTGATCGATCTCGGATCGGTCCGCGGCATCGCCCCCTGCGACAGGCTCGCCAGGGGCGATGCCGAAGCGCTTTTTAAGGCTCAGAATCATCATGATGAACCTCTACTCCGGCACTACCTGCCCCTTCAGCCACCGTTGCCGCATCGTCCTCTACGAAAAGGGCATGGATTTCCAGGTCATCGACGTGGATATGTTCAACAAGCCCGAGGATCTGGCGGTGATCAATCCGCACAACCGCGTCCCGGTGCTTGTCGAGCGCGACCTCATCCTCTTCGAGCCGAACATCATCAACGAGTACATCGATGAGCGATTTCCCCATCCCCAACTCATGCCCGCCGACCCCATCATGCGGGCTCGGGCGCGCCAGTTGCTCATCGGGATGGAGCGGGAGATCTTCAGTCACATCGAACCCATCGAAAAGAACACCAAGTCGGCGGACAAGTCGCGGCAGGAGATACGGGCTCGGCTGACCGAGATCGTGCCCATCTTCAGCAAGCAAAAATTCATGTTGGGCGACGAATTCTCCATGCTCGACGTGGCCATTGCCCCGCTCATGTGGCGGTTGGATCACTACGGCATCGACTTGGGCAAGGCCGCCGCGCCCCTGATGAAGTATGCGGAACGGATATTCAGCCGTCAGGGGTTCATTGATGCCCTGACGCCCTCCGAAAAGGCAATGCGCAAGTAAGCCATGGACTTGCCTTCGACCAAACCGTATCTCTTGCGCGCCCTGTGGGAATGGTGCTGCGACAACGGATTCACGCCCTATCTTTCGGTGGTCGTCGATGAGCACACGCGGGTTCCTCGGGAATTCGTACGTGACGGGCAGATCGTCCTCAACGTCGGTCCAGACGCCACCCATAGGCTGCAGATCGGTAATGAGCTGATCGAATTCCAAGCGCGTTTCGGGGGCATAGCCCGCGATCTATCGGTTCCTGTCGATCAGGTAGCCGCCATCTACGCCCGGGAAAACGGGGCCGGAATGGCCTTTGAAGTCGGCGCCGCGCGCCCGATGACTTTACAGTCCGGCGAGGATCCCATTCAGGGTTTGGAACACCCCGCCGCTGCTGAGAGCGATACCCAACCTCCCGAAGATCCGCGCCCCGAAGGGGGGCGTCCGAAGCTGCAGCGCATCAAGTAGGCGCGTCCGTCGGGCGTAGTGCACCCAGACGGTGCGTGAATCCCCCTGGATTTGAGGTCGCGCACGCTAAGCGATTGATTTCAAATCTTGGCATGGCCGTTGCTCTCCGCCAGGGACGGAGAGAAAAGCCATGACACAACAAACCCCCACGACCTGCTGTTACTGCGGAGTCGGCTGCGGCGTCATCGTCGAAACCGACGCCGGCGCCGTCGCTGGAGTCCGTGGCGACCCAGAACATCCTGCCAATTTCGGGCGCTTGTGCACCAAGGGAGCATCGCTCCATCTGACTGCCGGTTCGGCTGCCCGGCTGCTCGTCCCGGAAATCCGCACCGTACGGGGTCGTCCCGGCGCCGCGGTGTCGTGGGACCATGCTCTCGATTCCGCCGCTGGACGATTCGCCGACATCATTCGCAGCCATGGCCCGGATGCCGTAGCGTTCTACATTTCGGGGCAACTGCTGACCGAGGACTACTACGTCTTCAACAAACTGGCCAAGGGCTTGATCGGCACGAATAACGTCGACACCAATTCCCGTCTCTGTATGTCGTCCGCCGTCGCGGGTTACAAGCGCACCCTGGGTGCGGATGCGCCGCCCTGCTGTTATGACGACATCGCCGACGCATCCCTGGTTTTCATCGCCGGCGCCAATCCCGCGATTGCCCATCCCATCGTCTTCCGCCGCATCGAGGACGCTCGCGCCGCAAACCCGGACTTGCGCCTCGTCGTCGCCGATCCGAGGCGGAGCGAAACCGCCGAGCTTGCCGACCTCCATCTGGCCCTGCGTCCGGGAACCGATATTGCGCTGATGAACGCCATGCTCCACGTCCTGATTGCCGAAGGGCACGTGGATCGGGACTATGTCGCCAGGCATACGAGCGGTTTCGACGAGCTCGAAGCCATCGCCGGCGCGATGTCCCCTGCCGAGGCGGCCGGAATCTGTGGTGTTCCCGTCGAGCAAATCGTCAAGGCCGCGCGCTGGTTTGGCGAGGCCGAAGCCCCCCTTTCCTTCTATTGCCAGGGCTTGAACCAGTCGGTTCATGGAACCGACAATAATGCGGCCATCATCCATCTTCACCTGGCCACCGGAAAGATCGGAAAGCCGGGCTGCGGGCCCTTCTCGCTCACGGGACAGCCGAACGCCATGGGCGGTCGGGAAGTTGGGGGACTGGCCAACCTGATGTCCGCCCACCGGGATCTCGCCTCGCCGAAAGATCGGGCCGAAGTGGCTGCCCTTTGGGGCATCCCCTGGGTTCCTGCCAAGCCTGGAAAGACCGCCGTCGAGCTTTTCCAAGGCCTGAAGTCCGGAGAAATCAATGCGGTCTGGATCGCCTGCACCAATCCCGCGCAATCCATGCCGAACCAGGCTGAGGTTCGGGAAGCGCTGAGGGCCGCCGAATTCGTCGTTCTGCAGGAGGCCTTTGGCGATACCGATACTGCGGCCTATGCAGACCTCCTTCTTCCGGCGACCACCTGGGCGGAAAAAGAGGGAACGGTAACCAATTCGGAGCGGCGCATTTCCCGGGTTCGAGCGGTGGTTCCACCGCCGGGTGAGGCGCGCCATGACTGGCGTATCGCCGTCGATTTTGCGCATCGGTTGGGTGAGCGTTTAGGACACGATGGCGTTTCGCGACTCTTCCCGTACGACAATCCGGAGTCGATCTTTGCCGAGCATCGCGAGAGCACGCGCGGCCGCGATCTGGACATCACCGGGCTCTCCTATGCGCTGCTTGAATCCGCAGGTCCTCAGCAATGGCCGTATCCGGAAGGCGCGGCGGCGGGCCGGCAGAGACTCTACACTGACGGCGTGTTCGCCACTGCCGATGGGCGCGCGCGCTTCCTTCCCGTGCGACACCGTTCCACCGCCGATATTCCCGATGGTCGTTTGCCCATCAGCCTCCTCACCGGCCGTCTGCGCGACCAGTGGCATGGCATGAGCCGCACCGGCACGGTGGCCCGCCTCTACAATCAGGAAGAGCGACCGTTGCTTGCCATGCACCCCTGCGACATGCGTCACCGCGGGCTGGAATCCGGCGACATCGTCCGGGTCCATAACGACCGAGGCGAGATTTTGGTCGAAGTCGAAGAGCGCGCGGGACTTGCCAAGGGCCGCGCCTGGATGCCCATGCACTGGGGAAGTCGCTTCCTCAGCAGTCCCGGCGCCAACGCCCTGATGCCTTCCTCCTACGACCCGGTCTCCTTTCAGCCCGAACTCAAGCACGCTGCGGTTCAGATTGAAAAGGCCGACCTACCGTATCCATTGGCAGTGATAAGGCGCTGCGCCGATAGAGCCGATGCCCTGGCTCTCCTGGATCGCGTTCGTGTACTGCTCCCCGCATTTCCCTTCGCCACCGTTGGGCTTTATGGGCATTCCAGTGCCCTGGTAGTCTTCCGCGCCGCCACGACCTGGCCTCTGCCCGAGGCCGGGAGCCTGGCAGAAATCGACCGCCTCTGCGGCCTCGACGGCGAGGAAGGGGCCATCGTCTTTTCGGACCCTCGGCGGGGAATTGCCAAGAAAGCCATAGCCGAGGGAGGACGTCTGGTCGCAGTGCGCCTTGCGGGCGAAACCTTGGCGATGGCGTGGCTCAAGGATGCCATGGCCGAGGATGATCTCGATCCGTCCCTCATCCGCTTCGCCTTGGCGCCAACGGCCAAGCCGCCGATGGCCGTGGCGCCGCGGGAGGTGATTTGCAAGTGTGCCGATGTTACTGCAACGCAGATCAAAGCGGCCTGTGGCGCTGGAAGTACACTGGTTCAATTGCAGGACACCTTAAAGTGTGGAACCTACTGCGGTTCCTGCCTGCCCGACGTCAAACGACTGGTTGCTGAAACAGCCCAGGGAGAACCCCAGGCTGCCTGAGACCAGCAAAGAGGAGACAAAATGAATTTCACCCCCTATATCCGGGAGATCGGCCGCGGTGCGGAAGGCTCCCGCGACCTCGCGCGGGATGACGCTGCCCAACTGTACGCTGCCATTCTTGACGGCGGAGTCCCCGATCTCGAACTGGGTGCGATCATCCTGGGGCTACGCGTCAAGGGCGAATCGGTCGACGAGATGGCGGGCTTTCTCGAAGCCGCCAATGCGCGCGTCAATGCCTTGCGAGTTCCCAGCGGGCGAGCAAGACCGGTGGTCCTGCCGAGTTATAACGGTGCGCGCCGGGACGCCAATCTCACCCCGTTGCTGGCCCTGTTGCTCAAGCGTTTTGGTGTCCCGGTCCTGGTCCATGGTCTGATCGAAGGCTATGGGCGCGTGACGACCGCCCACATCTTCCGGGAACTGGGGATCATGCCCAGTGCCTCTCTGACCCAAGCTCAGGGGGCTCTGGACGAACGGGGGCTGGCCTTCGTCCCCATCACCGCCCTGTGCCCCGGTCTCGCGAATCAACTCGCGCTCCGGGCTCGCATGGGTGTGCGCAACAGCGCTCACAGTCTGGTCAAGATGATTGATCCGTTCCGCGGCGAGGGTGTCGTCGTTTCGCCTGCGACCCATCCTGCCTTTCTCGACCTCATGCGAGAAGTGCTTGGGGCGGCCGGCGGGCGAACCTTGCTCCTGCGGGGAACCGAGGGGGAGCCTTACGCAAACCCCAAACGCCGCCCGCGACTGGAATACCTGCACGAAGGCGTTTGCGATGTCCTTTTCGAAGCCGAACACGATAGTCTGAAATCTCTCCCGATGTTGCCCGAATCACCGGATGCGGCGACGACGGTACGTTGGATTCGCAAGGTTCTCGACAACCATCTGCCGCTTCCGAAGCCTATCTCCAATCAACTGGCCTGCTGCCTTTACGCCAGCGGATATGCCGAAGATTTCAACCAGGCCAAGGCCATCGTGGCTGTGGAAGGGATCGGGACGGCGGTCGCAACGGCCTGAGCAAGGCTTTCCCGCCGACGGCGCTTTGCCGGATCGGCGCCCGGGATGATCGCCCAGCGATCCGCACCGCACTGATTCACTGCGCACCGGAATGGTGCGCCGCACAATTCGTTGCTGCCCAAGAATCCTTATAAAACAGTGCTCTGACCGGGTGGCACGGCGATTGCAGTGTGCTTTCCGACAGCGAGGGTTGCCAACGTAGGCAGCCGGGGTCGAGAGCCCCAATGTGGCAACGACGTCATGCGCTGAACGAATCTGTTCCGCCCTCAGGGCGTCTGCACAAAAATGGAGTTGCCAAAATGAAAAAGCCTCGTCTCGTCATGATCGGTAACGGCATGGCCGGTGTCCGCACCGTAGAAGAGCTGCTGAAGATTGCGCCGGATCATTACGACATCACGATTTTCGGCGCCGAGCCTCACCCCAACTACAACCGCATCCTGCTTTCGCCGGTATTGGCCGGCGAAATGACCATCCAGGAAATCATTCTCAACGAGCTGGACTGGTACAAAGAGAACCGCATCAACCTGCACGTCGGCAAGAAGGTGGTGAAGATCGATCGCGTCAAGCGTCAGGTCATCGCCGAGGATGGCACAGTCGAAGAATACGACCGCCTGCTGCTGGCGACTGGATCGAATCCCTTCATCCTGCCCATCCCCGGCAACGATCTCCCTGGAGTCATCGGCTATCGTGACATCAAGGACACCGACGAGATGATCGATGCGGCGACCCGTCATCGGCACGCCGTGGTCATCGGCGGAGGACTCCTCGGACTGGAGGCCGCCAACGGGCTGAAGCTGCGCGGTATGGACGTCACGGTGGTACACCTGGGGTCCTGGCTTCTGGAACGCCAACTGGACGAAGTGGCCGGCAAGATGCTCCAGAAGTCCCTGGAAGATCGTGGCCTCAAGTTCCTCCTGGAAAAGCAGACCGAGGCCCTGATCCAGGGCGAATCCGGCCGCGTGGCCGCCGTGCGCTTCAAGGACGGCATGCAGATACCGGCCGACCTCGTGGTGATGGCTGCGGGCATACGGCCCAACACCACGCTCGCCGAATCTGCTGGCATCTACTGCAATCGCGGAATCGTGGTCAACGACACCATGCAGACCTACGATCCCAAGATCTACGCGGTGGGGGAATGCGTCAGTCACCGCGGAATCGCCTATGGTCTGGTGGCACCGCTCTTCGAGCAGGCCAAGGTCGCGGCGAACCATCTGGGGGGCTATGGCATCGGCCGCTACTCGGGTTCCGTGACCTCGACCAAGCTCAAAGTGACCGGCATCGATCTGTTCTCTGCCGGCGACTATATGGGCGGAAAGGGCACCGAGGAAATCATCCTCAACGACCCGGCGGGCGGTGTTTACAAGAAGCTGGTCATCAAGGAAAACAAACTAGTCGGGGGCGTGCTGTACGGCGACACGGCCGACGGCGCCTGGTATTTCCAGTTGCTCAAGGATGAACGCGACATCCACGATCTGCGCGACCATCTGATCTTTGGCCAGACCGCCGGCGGCGATGCGGGTCACCAGGGGCAGAACAAAGCCGCGCTGATGGCCGATTCGGCAGAGGTCTGCGGCTGTAATGGCGTCACCAAGGGCGCCATCGTCAAAGCCATCAAGGAAAAAGGGTTGTTCACCCTGGACGAAGTCAAGAAGCACACCAAGGCGGCTTCGTCTTGCGGTTCCTGTGCCGGCCTGGTCGATCAGATCCTCGCCTCGACCATCGGGGGAGCCTATACGCCGGCCAATTCCGACAAGAAGCCGGTCTGCGGATGCACGGAATGCGACCACGATCACGTCAGGAAGGTCATCCGCGATCAGCGCCTGACGTCGATCCCCGAGGTCATGTCCTTCCTCGAGTGGAAGACGCCCAACGGGTGCGACAAGTGCCGTCCGGCGCTGAATTACTACTTGATTTCGACTTGGCCCCATCTTGCCAAGGACGACTCCCAATCCCGCTTCATCAACGAGCGGGTTCACGCCAACATTCAAAAAGACGGCACCTTCTCGGTCGTTCCGCGGATGTGGGGCGGACTGACGACGCCAGCGGAACTGCGGGCGATTGCCGACGCTGCCGAAAAGTACAACGTGCCGACGGTGAAGGTGACCGGCGGTCAGCGCATAGATCTTCTGGGAGTGAAAAAAGAGGATCTGCCGAAGATGTGGGCCGATCTCAATTCCGCCGGCCTGGTTTCCGGCCACGCCTATGGCAAATCCATCCGCACGGTGAAGACCTGCGTTGGCGCGGAACACTGTCGTTTTGGCACTCAGCGGTCCATGGAAATGGGGGTCAAGCTGGAGAAGATGCTCTTCGACATGTATGCCCCCCACAAGGTCAAGCTGGCGGTTTCCGGCTGCCCGCGCAACTGCGCCGAGGCCGGCATCAAGGACGTGGGCGTCATCGGCGTCGACTCGGGGTACGAGATCTATGTCGCCGGCAACGGCGGCATCAAGACCGAGGTGGCGCAATTCCTCGCGAAGGTCAAGACCGACCAGGAGGTGCTCGAATATTCCGGCGCCTTCCTGCAGCTCTATCGCGAGGAAGGGCATTACCTTGATCGCACCTGCCACTACGTCGAGCGGGTCGGACTGGATTATGTCAAGAGCAAGATTGTCGAAGACGACGAGAACCGCAAGGCTTTGTATAACCGCCTGGTCGATTCCCTCAAGGACGCCAAGGATCCCTGGGCAGAGCGCGTCGCCGGCAAGCAAAAACACGAATTCGAAATATTGGAAGCATAAGGAGAGCGCTATGAGTGACTGGAAACCAGTGTGTTCGCTGGAGGATATCCCTAGGCTGGGGTCTCGCGTGGTGCGCCACGAGGAGGACGGCGGTGTGATCGACATCGCCATCTTCCGCACCCAGGGTGAGGTCTTCGCCCTGAGGAACAAGTGCCCCCACAAAGGCGGCCCGCTGTCGGAGGGTATCGTCCATGGCAAGCAGGTCACATGTCCCCTGCATGGCTGGAAGCTTTATTTGGAAACCGGTGAAGCGGTCGCACCCGATGTGGGTTGTGCCCGACGTTATCCCGTCAAAGTCGAAGACGGCCAAGTTTTCTTGAGTGTTTAATCACCACTAGCAGATCGAAAGGGAAAATTATGGCTTACCTACAACCTGCCGAATTCGTCGCCAAAATGGTCGACGCCGGCGAGTCGAAAATCTTCATGTCGACCCGCGATACCCTGATTCGCGCCTACATGGCCGGGGCGATCCTCGCTCTGGCGGCGGCGTTTGCGGTGACCGTCGCGGTCAATACCCAGAATCACCTGATCGGATCACTGCTCTTCCCGGTCGGATTCTCTATGCTCTACCTACTCGGCTTCGATCTTCTGACCGGGGTCTTTACTCTTGCGCCGCTCGCCGTGATCGATCGACGCCCCGGTTGCACCTGGGGCGGGGTCATGCGCAACTGGACGCTGGTGTTTTTCGGGAATTTCGCCGGGGCATTGACGGTTGCCGTCTTCATGGCAATCATCGTGACCTTCGGATTCACCGAAGCGCCGAACGCCGTCGGTCAGAAACTCGGAGTCATCGGGGAGAGCCGTACGGTGGGCTATGCCGCCCACGGCGCCGCCGGTATGCTGACGCTCTTCATCCGCGGTGTGATGTGCAATTGGATGGTATCGACCGGCGTTGTGGCTGCCATGATGTCGACTTCGGTTTCGGGCAAAGTCATCGCCATGTGGATGCCGATTCTGGTGTTCTTCTATATGGGATTCGAGCACTCCATCGTGAACATGTTCCTCTTCCCCTCGGGCCTCATGTTGGGCGGAAACTTCACGCTGATGGATTATTTCATGTGGAATGAAATTCCGACTGTGGTCGGAAATCTGGTCGGTGGGTTGACTTTCGTCGGGGCGACGCTCTTTTCGACCCACTATAAGACGGCTCAGAAACGGGCCGCCTAAGGCGGATCCGTATAGGATAAGCCCCTGTCCGGGATGGACAGGGGCTTTTTCATGAGGTATTGCTGTCTATGAGTAGCCAACTGACCGTGACGACCGGTCAATATTCGGACCGAGGTCGCAAGGAAACCAATCAGGATTTCCACGGCATTTTCGTTCCCAAGGAACCACAACTGAGCGAGAAGGGGATAGTCGTCGCCCTGGCGGATGGCATCAGCAGCAGCGCAGTGAGTCAGGAAGCCGCTCAGGCTGCCGTTTCCGCATTGATGGAAGATTATTATTGTACTGCGGAAGCCTGGTCGGTCAGAAAGTCGGTCGAGCATGTCCTGACCGCAGTCAATAACTGGCTTTACGCGCAAACCCAGAGAAGCCAACACCGCTACGACCGCGA
The DNA here is from genome assembly GCA_009469685.1 of Azonexaceae bacterium. The sequence goes on from SSTA01000228.1 coordinate 13,624, forward strand.
CCGCGGATTCGTCTGCACCCTGAGCGGCATCGTTCTCAAATCGACCACCGCCTATCTCTTTCACGTTGGGGACACCCGCATCTATCGCTTGCGTGGCGGTGCCCTCGAACAACTGACTGAAGATCATCGGCTGCGCCTCTCGTCACAGGAAAGTTTCCTGTCACGCGCTTTCGGCATGGACCGCAAAGTCGAAATCGATTCTCAGGCCCTGGCTCTCGCGAAAGGCGACCACTTTTTGCTGATGACCGATGGCGTGTACGAGTTTCTGGAATCCGAATACGTTATTGGGGCGATCGCCGACTGTGCCGGCGACCTCGAACGGGCTGCCAGGCAACTGGCCGAGGAGGCTTTGCGGCGAGGGAGTGCCGACAATTTGAGCGTGCAGCTGGTCCGCATCGATGAATTGCCGGACCCGGAATCGAATGAATTGTATCGGCAGCTGAGCGAATTGCCCTTCCCGCCTGCGCTCGCGCCGCGCATGCAGTTCGAGGGATTCGAAATTGTTCGGCCATTGAAGCAAAGTAGTCGCAGCCACATCTTCCTGGCGGTCGACAAGGCTACCGGCGATCGGGTGGTGATCAAGACCCCTTCGGTAGACCAGCGGGAAGACCCGGCATATCTCGAACGCTTTCTCATGGAGGAATGGATCGCGCGCCGGATCAACAGTCCCCATGTTTTGAAAGCGCAAGCGCTTTCGCGCAAACGCAATTTCATCTACGTGGTCACCGAGTATGTCGAAGGCATTACCCTGGCGCAGTGGATGATCGATAATCCGAGGCCGGATCTGCAGACCGTGCGGGGCATCATCGACCAGATCACACGGGGATTGCAGGCTTTCCATCGCCTGGAAATGGTCCATCAAGACCTTAAGCCGGACAACATCATGATCGATGGTAGCGGTACGGTGAAGATCATCGATTTCGGCGCGACCCGTGTTCCCGGAGTAGAGGAGATCTCCACTCCGATCGGACAAATCAATCTTCTCGGAACGGAGCAGTACGCGGCGCCGGAGTACTTCCTAGGAGAACCTGGAAGTGCCCGCTCTGATCTCTTCTCGCTCGGCGTCATCGCGTACCAGATGCTTGCGGGCGCTCTGCCCTACGGTGCCGCTGTGCCTCGGGCTCGGTCCAAGGCGGCGCAAAAGAAGCTCAATTACAAGAGCGTTCTCAATGAGGACCGGGAAATCCCGGCCTGGGTGGATGACGCCATCCGCAAAGCGGTCCATCCCGATCCTTTCTCCCGCTACGAAGAAATTTCCGAGTTTGTCTTCGATCTTCACCACCCCAATCGGGAATTCCTCAAAAAAACAAGGCCCTCGCTCATGGAGCGTAATCCTGTCCTGTTCTGGAAGGCGACGTCGTTCATGCTCATGCTTGCCCTTGTGATCGTGGCGGCAGCCAAAACGACCGGTCACTGAAGGGCCTCGGCGGCCCTTTGCTGCACCGCAATGAAGATTCGTGCGCCTGATTGGTGCGCGCTGCCTCGGATGCATTAAAGATAATTCTTTACAATCAATGCAGTGCGTTCATGGCATGGCTGTTGCTAATTAATTCGTAGCACAGCGATGCTCCCGCCAACGGCGGCGGGGAAATGATGACGAAATCATGCGCTGACATTTCCCTCAATGCCAATCTGACTTCGGTCGCCAACGAGAGCATGCACATGGACAAAAAATCCTTCCTCAAGGCTGGGCACACGCCCACGCTGTTCGCCGCCTTCCTTTTCTTCGATCTGGCCTTTATGGTCTGGGTCCTGCTGGGCCCCCTGGGCGTGGCCATCGCCAAAGATCTCGATCTTTCCCATGCCGAGAAAGGCTTGATGGTCGCCACGCCGGTTCTTGCCGGCGCCATTTTGCGCATCGTCATGGGTATCCTGGTGGATCGTCTTTCGCCCAAGAAGGCCGCCATCATCGGCCAAGTGGTCGTCATCGGTGCGCTGGCCTACGCCTGGCTTGCCGGCATCCATAGCTATGCGGAAGTCCTCGTCCTTGGCTGCTTCCTGGGGGTCGCGGGATCATCCTTCGCCGCGGCCTTGCCCTTGGCTTCACGCTGGTATCCGGCCGAGCACCAAGGCACCGCGATGGGCATCGCCGGCGCCGGCAACTCGGGCACGGCCCTCGCTGCGCTCTTCGCTCCCGGACTGGCTGCCGCCTTTGGTTGGGGCAACGTCTTCGGCCTGGCGCTGATTCCGCTGGTCATCGTCTTTTTCATCTTCATCGTCATGGCGAAGGACGCCCCCAACCCGCCCCCGCCCAAGAAGCTGGCCGAGTATCTGGCCGTGCTCAAGGATAAGGATGCCTGGTGGTTCATGTTCTTCTACTCGGTGACCTTTGGTGGTTTCGTCGGGCTGGCCTCTTCCCTGGTCATCTACTTCAACACCCAGTATGGGCTTGACCCGAAGACGGCGGGTTTCTTCACAGCCGGTTGCGTCTTCGCCGGTTCCCTCGTGCGCCCCATCGGCGGCAACGTGGCCGACCGCATCGGCGGCGTCAAGTCCCTCTCCGGCATGTACATCCTCGCCGCCATCTTCCTCGGCATCGTCAGCTTCGGTCTGCCGGAAGCCTGGATGGCGCTTGCCGCCTTCGTCTGTGCGATGCTTGCTCTGGGTATGGGCAACGGCGCCGTCTTCCAGTTGGTGCCCCAGCGCTTCAAGAAGGAAATCGGCGTCATGACCGGCCTGGTTGGCATGGCCGGTGGCGTGGGCGGCTTCTACCTGGCATCGAGTCTGGGTTACTCCAAGCAGGTGACCGGCAGCTATCAGGCCGGCTTCCTGATCTTCGCCGCCCTCGCCGTGCTGGCCCTGGTTGGTCTGACCGGAGTCAAGACCCGCTGGCGCACCACTTGGGGTGCCAGCCACCTGACCACCGCAAAGATCTGAGTTCTGCGGTAAAGTCCGGCGGGAGGGCGACCTCCCGCCTTTTTCTTTTTGGTGCCCGTCATGCCCTTGTCCGTAGCCGTTGGCTATGCCTCCCTCACCGGTCCGCGCGAGCGCAACGAGGATTTTTGCGGCTTCGTGACCCCGGAGGGGTCGGACCTGGACAACAAGGGTGTCCTTGCCGCGGTGGCAGACGGCATCGGCGGCCACCGGGGAGGGCGAGAGGCGGCGGAATACACCGTACGCGGCCTGCTTGCCGACTATTACGCCACCCCAGATACCTGGAGCATTCCCCGCGCACTGGAAACCGTCACCACTGCACTCAACCGCTGGGTGATCGCCGAGGCGGCCCGCAATGCGGAGCTGGCAGGCATGGCGACCACGCTTTCCGCCCTTATCCTGCGGGGACGTCGCTATACCCTGGGGCACATCGGGGATTCCCGCATCTATCGCTTCCAGGACGGTGTCCTCCAGCAGATGACCGTCGATCACACCTGGGAGCACCCGGAATTGAGCAATGTGCTCTCGCGGGCCATCGGCCTCGATCCCCGGGTTCTGATGGACTTTGCCGACGGAGATCTGGCGGTAGGGGACCGATTCATCCTCGTTTCCGACGGGGTCTGGGGCATCCTGCCGGATCCCTTGATCACCGAAGTCCTCCTGGATCATCCCGAACCGCGAGCCGCAGCCGCGGCGCTCACCAGTCTCGCGCTGGCTCAGGGCGGCCACGACAATGCCAGCGCGGTGGTTGTGGACGTCGTCGATCTGCCACCGGGAAATCTTCGGGATGTGCTCGAGACCGACGGACGACTGCCCTTGCCCCACCGGCTCAAGCCTGGTCACGAACTCGACGGCTATCTCGTCGACGAAATCCTGCACGATTCGCGGGAAACGCTGCTCTATCGGGTCCACGATAGTCGTACCGGCCAGGCCCTGGTGCTCAAGACCCTGCAGCCCGCCCTGGAGGGCGATACGGCTGCCCATGGCGCGCTGCTCATGGAGGAGTGGCGAGCGCGTCGGGTGGTATCGCCGGCTTTTCCGCAGGTAGTGCCCAACGAGCATCGCAGCAGCCTGTACTACCTGATGACCTGGCACGCCGGTGCCACCCTGCAGAGTCGCCTTGATGCCGGCCAGCACTTCGCCGTGGCCGATTCGGTGCGTCTGGGCATCGCACTCGTCAAGGCCATCGCCGTTCTGCACCGACTGGAAATCGTCCATCGCGACATCAAGCCTGACAACGTCCACCTGGGCCAGGATGGCGTCCTGCGCATTCTCGACCTTGGCGTGGCGGTCAGTCCTGCGGAACTCAAGCCGGACGAACCGCTGGGGCGGGCCGGAACACCATCCTACATGGCGCCGGAGCTCTTTGCCGGGAGCGACCCCGCCCCCGGGTTCGATCTCTACGCTGCCGGCGTGACGCTCTATCATCTGCTCACCCGCAAATATCCTTACGGCGAGGTGGAACCCTTCCAGACGCCAAAATTCGGTGAGCCGGTGCGTCCGACCCGCTGGCGGCCGGAAATCCCGGGCTGGCTGGAAAATGTCCTGTTGAAGGCGGTGGCCAAGGAAGGCAAGGATCGTTTCGAGACCGCCGAAGAATTCCTCCTGGCCCTCGAAAGGGGTGCCAGCCGACCGGTGGCTGCTCCGGCGCGCCAGCCCCTGGCCCAGCGCAATCCCTTGCTCCTCTGGAAGATGGTCGCGGCGATTTCCCTGGGGCTGAATCTGGTGCTGCTGCTCCTGTTGATGCGCTAGACTTGAAGTTCGCCCCTTTACGAAAACGAAAGGCCCATGGATCGAGCCCTCGTCCTCTTTGCCCACGGCGCCCGCGATCCTGAGTGGGCGCTCCCGATTCGCCGGGTTCAGGCCGCGGTGGCGGCCCAGGCACCTGGTCTCCAGGTCGAGGCTGCTTTTCTGGAATTCATGGCTCCGACTCTGCCTGAATGCATCGCCCAACTGGCTGGGACGGGCGTCCGGCACATCGTCGTTCTGCCCATGTTCATTGCCCAGGGCGGGCACCTCAGGCGGGACGTCCCCCTTCTCCTGAACGATCTGCGCCGGGAGCATCCTGAAATCGACCTAGAGCTGGCCCCTGCGGTGGGCGAGAACGAAGCGGTGATCCAGGCCATGGCCCGGGCGGCGGTGGCGCTGTGCGGCCATTCCTGATCCCGGTAAGGGGAAAATCAGAGAGGGTTTGGTAAGATCGGCCGTCTGCTGCCGGACCCCTGGTCCCGGAATTGCTCCATGAATCCCATGCTCAGCGTACTCGTCATCGACCAATCCCGCTCCCGGGCGGGGGATATCTGCGCCGCCCTGGCCCTTGCGGGCTATCAGGTAGCCGCCATTCTTGCGGATGCGGCCAGCCTCACCGCCGAGGTCGAGCGCTTGCAGCCCGACGTCATCCTGATCGACACCGACAGCCCCAACCGCGATACGCTCGAACATCTGGCGGCAATGCACCGCCATATGCCGAGGCCGGTCGTCATGTTCACCCAGGCGGAAGGTGAGGAGATGATTCGGGACGCGGTCAAGGCAGGAGTCTCGGCCTATGTGGTGGATGGCATCGATCCACGGCGGCTGAAACCCATCGTCGAGGTCGCCCGGGCTCAGTTCGAGGATCACCAGACCCTGCGTCGCGAATTGGAAGATCTCTCCAAGAAGCTCAACGACCGAAAGGTGGTCGAGAAGGCCAAGGGTCTGCTGATGAAGGCCCGCAACCTGGACGAAGACGGTGCCTACCACGCCCTCAGAAAGCTCGCCATGGAGCGGGGGCAGCCCATGGTGGTGGTGGCGCGGGACGTCATCGAGATGGCCAAACTCCTGCTCTGAAGGCCTGGATTCCCTGATTCGTGCAGGGAAATCCAATGCTGCACCGCAACAGTGCGGGGCCTCGTGGCTTCGTAAAGCGCCGGTTTCCCTAAATCCATGTAATACAAAAGGATTAGTCCAGATGAAGTAGTCCTGGCATGGTGATTGCGTTGAGTCCCTCGAGCCGATCAATGGAGACCGGCAAAAGGACAAAGGCGTCCATCCGATTCGTGCTTCGTCGCGAGGATGGACGCCTTTATTGTTTTTCGACACCGCAGAGTGCTTATGAATGTCGCCAGCCAATCGCCGCTGACTCCGTTTGGGGTTCCCGAAAAGAGGGAAATTAGGGTGGGGTTCCTTCCGCTGACCGATTGCGCTTCGGTAGCTGTCGCGGCCAACCGTGGCTTCGACGAGCAATACGGCATTCGCATCGTGCCAAGCAAGGAGTCGTCGTGGGCGTCGTTGCGGGACAAATTGGTCAATGGCGATCTGGATGTGGCTCATGTGCTCTACGGCATGGTGCTGGGCATACAACTCGGGATCGGCGGGCCCAGAAAAGACATGGCCGTGCTCATGACCCTGAACCGAAACGGGCAGGGGATCACGCTTTCCGAGCGCTTGCGGGACGAAGGGATCGTTGATGGATCAAGTCTTGCGCGCGCCGTTGCCGCGGGCAAACGCAAGTATTCGTTTGCCCAGACTTTCCCTACGGGGACCCACGCCATGTGGCTTTACTACTGGCTGGCTTCCCATGGCATCAATCCGATCACCGATGTGCGCACGGTGACGGTACCGCCCTCCAAGATGGCCGAATGCATGCGCTCCGGCGCCATTGACGGCTGCTGTGTCGGCGAGCCCTGGAACCAGCGTGCGCTCATCGATGGCGTCGGATTCTCTGTGGCGTCGTCCCAGGACATTTGGCCCGATCACCCGGAAAAGGTCCTGGGGACGACAGAGCAGTGGGCCGACACTCACCCCAATGCCGCGCGCGCTCTGGTGGCGGCAATGCTGGAGGCGAGCCGCTGGCTGGATGCGACCGCCGAGAATCGCCGACAGGCTGCAGAAATCATCGCCGCGCCAGAATATGTCGGCACCGACGTCAAAGTCATCTTGGCCCGGCTGCTGGGACGCTACGAAGACGGGCTCGGACGCACCTGGGACGACGCTCATCCGGTCCGGTTTTTTGACGAGGGGGCGGTGAATTTCCCCTACCTCTCGGACGCCATGTGGTTCCTCACCCAGCAGCGCCGATGGGGCCTGCTCGACGACGATCCCGACTATCTGGCGGTGGCTCGTGCCGTGAATCGCATCGACATCTATCGTGCCGCCGCCGAGCGCGTCGGCATCCGCCTGCCGGACAGTCCTCTGCGCAGCAGTGTCCTTTTCGACGGGGTGCGCTGGGATGGCAGCGACCCGCAAAACTACGCCTGCTCATTCCCGGTGCAGGCGTGCAGATCCCTGGTTTGATCCAATTTTTCGCTAAAGGAGTTTCGCCATGAAAAAGCACCTGCAGGAAATGAAGCGTCCGTCCTTGGCGGGCTTCGCTCGCCACGCCCTTACGGCGGCCGTCGCCGCGGCAGTTGCGGCCGCCACGCCCGTCTTTGCCAAAGACAAGCCGGAGAAGCCCGACGTGAAATTCGGCTTCATCAAGCTGACCGACATGGCGCCCCTGGCGGTGGCCTATGAAAAGGGCTACTTCGAGGAAGAAGGTCTGTTCGTCACCCTGGAAGCCCAGGCCAATTGGAAAGTCCTGCTCGACCGCGTCATATCCGGCGAACTGGACGGCGCCCACATGCTGGCTGGACAGCCCATTGCGGCGACCATCGGCTATGGCACCAAGGCCGATCTGATCACCGCCTTCAGCATGGACCTCAACGGCAACGGCGTCACCCTGTCCAATGCGGTGATGCAGAAGCTCAAGGAGAAATTGCCCAAGCAGCCCGATGGCAAGCCGGTGCATCCGATCGATGCGAAGTATTTGAAGACGGTGGTCGACGAATTGAAGAAGGATGGCAAGGCCTTCAAGATGGGCATGGTCTTCCCGGTCTCCACCCACAACTACGAGTTGCGCTACTGGCTCGCTTCCGGCGGTCTGAACCCCGGCTACTATGCGCCGCTCAAGGGCGACACCAACGGCACCATCAACGCCGACGTGCAGCTCTCCGTCACGCCTCCGCCCCAGATGCCCGCCACCATGGAGGCAGGCACCATCGACGGCTATTGCGTCGGCGAGCCCTGGAACCAGCAGCCGTGTTCAAGGGCATCGGCGCTCCGGTCATCACCGATTATGAAATCTGGAAGAACAATCCGGAAAAGGTCTTCGGCGTGACCCAGGAGTGGAACGACAAGTATCCCAAGACCCATAAGGCGGTGATCAAGGCCCTCATCCGTGCGGCCTACTGGCTGGACGCCGAGAACAACAAGAACCGGGTTGAGGCGTCCAAGCTGATTTCCAAGGCCAACTACGTCGGTGCCGATTTCGCGGTCATCGACAACAGCATGACCGGCACCTTCGAATACGAGAAGGGCGACGTGCGCAAAGTACCGGACTTCAACGTGTTCTTCCGCTACAACGCGACCTATCCCTACTACTCCGACGCCATTTGGTACCTCACCCAGATGCGCCGCTGGGGCCAGATTCCCGAGTTCAAGCCGGACAACTGGTACAAGGACATGGCGAAGAAGGTCTACCGCCCGGATATCTACGCCGTTGCCGCCAAGGAGCTGATTGCCGAAGGCAAGATGAAGGCCGCCGATTTCCCGGATTTTGCCAAGGAAACGGGCTTCAAGCCGGTGACCAAGGATTTCATCGACGGCGTGGCGTACGACGGCAGCAAGCCCAATGCCTACATCGACAGCCTGAAGATCGGCCTCAAGGGCAAGGATCAGGTCAAGTAAGCGCGTGGGGGCCGGTTGGCGCCGGCCCCTCGCGCCTGTCGAGCAATGACGATAGGTGGTTCAAATGTTTATCAAACTCGCAAACTTTTTCAGCAAGACGGGCTTTACCTGGTTCGTCCCCTTCATGCGCTTGGCGGCCGGGGAAGATCCCCGCGAGCAACTGCGGGAGATCATGCTCCAGATCGGCGTGCCCGTAATTGCCTTTGCCCTTTTCCTGGGGATCTGGAACGCGCTGGCATCCGGCGTTCAGACCAGCCTGGGCGAGATCCCCGGGCCAAAGCAGGTTTATATGGAGGCCAGCGGGCTCTTGGAAGAGCATCAAGCGGAACGGGAAAAGCGCAGTGCCTTCTACGAGCGACAGGCCAAGCGCAATGCCGAGGAACTGGCAGGGAATCCGCAGGCCGACGTCTCGGTCCGCAACTGGACCGGTAAGCCCACCTACCTGGATCAGATCTTCACCAGCCTCTACACGGTGTTTACGGGATTCGCCATCGGCACCCTGGTTGCGATTCCGCTGGGCATCCTCTGCGGACTTTCGCGGACCTTTCAGATCGCCCTCAACCCCTTGATCCAGATCTTCCGCCCGGTATCGCCGCTCGCCTGGCTGCCCATCGTGACCATCGTCGTCAGCGCGGTCTATGCCAGTGCCGATCCGATGTTCCAGAAGTCCTTCATCGTCTCCGCCATCACGGTCACGCTGTGCTCCCTGTGGCCGACGCTGATCAACACGGCGGTAGGCGTCGCGTCCATCGACAAGGACCTGATGAACGTCTCCAAGGTGCTTCGCCTTTCAACCTGGACGAAGGTGACGAAGATCGTTCTGCCATCCTCCCTGAAGCTGATCTTCACCGGTCTGCGCCTTTCCCTCGGGGTGGGCTGGATGGTGCTGATCGCTGCGGAAATGCTGGCCCAGAATCCGGGTCTGGGCAAATTCGTTTGGGATGAGTTCCAGAACGGCAGCTCCCATTCCCTGGGGCGAATCATGGTCGCCGTATTCACCATCGGTTTCGTCGGGTTCATCCTCGACCGCATCATGAATACGCTGCAGCAACTCGTCAGCTTCGGCGAAGCCCACTAAAGGAGAATCGCCATGGGACTCCCTGCTCTCAAGGAAGAAAACCTGCTGTCGACTGTGGCGACGTCATCGGCCTTCCTGGAAATCCGCGGCCTGACCAAATCCTACGGCAGCGGCGCCCGCGCCACCTCGGTGCTGCGGGACATCAATCTGACCCTGGCCGAAGGGGAATTTGTCGCCATCGTAGGTTTCTCCGGCAGCGGCAAGACGACGCTCATCTCGCTTATCGCCGGCCTTCTCCAGGCCGATGCCGGAGAGGTACTGCTCAAAGGGGCGCCTGTCCGGGGTCCCGGTCCCGATCGCGGCGTCGTCTTCCAGAATTACTCGCTGATGCCCTGGATGACCGTGCGCCAGAACGTGGCACTGGCCGTGGATCAGATTTTTCCCGATCTTTCCGCCGCCGAGCGCCGCGCCCGGGTCGACAAGTACATTGAAATGGTCGGCCTTTCCCATGCGGTGGACCGCCGTCCCGCCGAGCTCTCCGGAGGCATGCGCCAGCGGGTCAATGTGGCCCGGGCGCTGTCGGCCAACCCGGAAATCCTGCTCCTCGACGAGCCGCTGTCGGCTCTGGATGCGCTGACCCGCGCCAATCTTCAGGACGAGATCCTGCGCATCTGGGAACAGGAACGGAAGACGGTGGTTCTGATCACCAACGATGTGGACGAAGGGCTCCTGATGGCGGACCGCATCATTCCGCTCAATCCAGGCCCCGGTGCCACTTTCGGGCCGGAATTCAGGATCAACTTGGCCCGTCCGCGGGATCGCACGGCGATGAACCACGATCCCGAATTCAAGCGCCTACGCAAAGAGGTCACCGAATATCTGATGCGCGTCGGTGCCGAGCAGTCCTCGGACGACAACAACGTGGTCGCTCTGCCCAGCGTGCTGCCCAATACCAGCGCCGAATTCGAGGCCGGCCTGGCCAAGGGCTTGCGGCCGGGCGCTGCGCAACCGGGAGAAGCAGCGAAGTTGCCGCACTACGACCGCTACGTCGAGTTCTCCCAGGTCTCCAAGGTCTATCCGACCAAGAAGGGGCCCCTGACCGTGGTCGAAAAATTCGATCTTCGGATGCGCAAAGGTGAATTCGTCTCGGTCATCGGCCATTCCGGATGTGGAAAATCGACGGTCCTTTCCATGGTGGCGGGGCTGAACGACATCAGTGACGGTGTGGTTCTGCTCGACAACCGAGAAGTCACCTCGGCCGGCCCCGACCGCGGCATCGTCTTTCAGGCCCCAAGCTTGATCCCCTGGCTGACCGCCTACGATAACGTGCATCTCGGGGTCGACCAGGTCTATCCCCATGCCACCAAGGGCGAGCGCCGCGACATCGTGACTCATTTCCTTGCACGCGTCGGGTTGGCTGATGCGATGCAGAAGAAGGCCAGCGAATTGTCCAATGGCATGAAGCAGCGCGTGGGAATCGCCCGGGCTTTCGCGCTTTCGCCCAAGCTCCTGCTCCTCGACGAGCCCTTTGGCATGCTGGATTCGCTAACCCGCTGGGATCTCCAGGAGGTGCTGATGGACGTCTGGAGTCGCGAGCAACTGACCGCCATGGTCATTACCCACGATGTGGACGAGGCCATCCTGCTTGGGGATCGAGTGGTGATGATGACCAACGGCCCACGAGCCCGGGTCGGAAAGATCTTGGAGGTCAACTTGCCGCGCCCGCGTTCGCGCAAAATGTTGCTCGAGCATCCGGACTACTATCGCTTGCGCGAGGAATTGCTGAGCTTCCTGGGCGAATGCGGCCACTGATCGCTCCGCTCAGCCGCTCACCCGGTGGGGATTGCGCGCTGCAGGGGACTGCTCCGATCGGGACAGTCCCCTGCAGCACGGCGCTGCGACCACGTGTCGGTTCCCTCCGGGGGAAAGCGTTGAATCCCTCAGCCAAGAGCGCGCGGCGCCGTGGTTCGCGCGGCAGTTGACGTTAAGCGCGCCCTCGCCAAGAGCGGTTGCGCCAAAGAAAATTATCCCTAAGCACAGGTTTCTGCAGCCGTACCTTGCCCGCCAGTTTACCGGCGGACTTTTTCGTTTACGCTGCGCATAGGAGCAAGATTTCCGGCGGTTATTCCTCGCATTCCCACGGAATTTTTCTTGAGGACGTCAGCCTTTGGCCTGCGGCGCATTTGCCAGAAATTGATCTATCCGATTGTTTTTTTGGTTTTATCTGGGAGACTCACAGCCATTCCTTCCTATTGGCGAGCCATGCTCTCGCGGTTCAAAAAGCTTTCCACCCAGATTATCGGCATGCTGCTGATTTTCTTCGTCGTCGCCCTGGGGGCGATAGGGATGACGCTTGCCCTCTCGTGGCAACTCGAGGGGGGGTCGGCGGCGATCAACGATGCCGGCAGCGAACGCATGCGCTCCTATCGGTTCAGCCATCTCATGGCGCTGGGCCTGGAACCGGGAGCGGACCGGGTCCGGGTCGATGCCGCCCTGGCGGAAGAGATCACCCTCTTTGAAAAGCTTCTGGCGGACATCGGCCGCGGCGATCCCGCCCGGCCCCTCGCCCCTCCGCGCACTGCCGAGGTCAAGCGTCGCATCGGCCATCTGCATCAGGTCTGGGAGTCACGCATGCGTCCCGTTCTCCGCACTTATCTCGAGAGCGGGGAAGATGCCCAGCGGCGGGCGGCTTTGGTTCGCTATCGCGACGAAGTCGAGGGGTTCGTCTCCGGAATCAACGATCTCGTGCTGGCGATGGAGCGCGACTATGCCTATGGGACCAATCTTCTGCGGACCTATCAGATCGTTCTTGTTCTCTTGGCGGTCGCTGGTACGGTGCTGCTCATCCGTTTCTTCCTACGTCTGGTGATCAGGCCGGTACGCATCCTGCACGACGGTCTGCGGCGGATGGCCGGCGACGACCTCGGGGTCCGGGTTCCGGCTGAGCAGCAGGACGAATTCGGCATGTTGGCCCGGGGCTTCAACCGCATGGCCGAGCATCTCCAGACGGTCTATGCCACCCTGGAAGAGCGCGTCGCAATAAAGACCAGAAACCTCGCGGAGCGCAATGACGAACTCGGCCTCCTCTACGAGACGACCGCCTTCCTCAACGAGCCGACGCCCCTGGATGGGCTTTGCGACGGGTTCTTGCGTCGAATTCTGGCAGCGACGCGGGCCGATGCCGGTGCGGTGCGCCTCTACTCGCCGGGGACCGAGGAACTCATCATGACCAGCCACGTCGGGCTGTCGGAAACCTTCGTCGCCAACGAGACTGCATTGCGTTGCGGCGATTGCCTCTGCAGCGACGTCATGCACGGTGCGGAACCGATCGCCTTCCAGCCTGCCCACCCGCCGGCGCCCCTGCGACTCAATTCCTGTCTGCGCGAGGGTTTCGCAACCGCCAGCGTGTTCACCATTACCCACAACAAGCGGCGCCTGGGGGTGTTCAACCTGTATTTCAAGACACCTCAGGAACTCGGCGAAAGACACAAGATCATGCTGGAAACCTTGGGTCAGCATCTCGGTGCAGCCATCGAAAACCTGCGGCTGCGCTCCCGGGAGCGGGAAATGGCGGTCTCGGAGGAGCGCAATCTGCTCGCCCAGGAACTTCACGATTCCATCGCCCAGGGGCTCGCCTTCCTCAACATCCAGGTCCAGCTCCTGGACGATTCCCTCAAGCGGCATGACGTGGGCGAGGCCGAGGCCACCGTGGAAAGTTTGCGGGAAGGCATTCGGGAAAGCTACGACCACGTTCGCGAACTCCTGGTCCATTTCCGCACCCGAGTAGGGCAGAGCGAACTGGAGTCGGCCCTCGTCGACACGCTCGCCAAATTCGAAAGCCAGACCGGAATCGCCACGACGTTCGAAAAGCTGGGCAGCGGACTTCCGATGCCCCCCGAGGAACAAATCCAGGTGATCCACATCATCCAGGAGTCCCTGTCCAACATCCGCAAGCACGCGCGGGCCAGCCAGGTCTTGGTGCGCGTCGAGCGCAGTCTGGCCGGAGTCGCCATCCGGGTCGAGGACAACGGCGTCGGGTTCGATCCCGCAGGGATTTCCTCGCCCCATGCCGAGCGCCATGTGGGGCTCAAGATTATGAAGGAAAGGGCTCACCGCGTCGGTGGGCGATGTCAGGTCGATTCGCAAGCGGGCCAGGGGACGCAAGTGTCCCTGTGGTTGCCGCGTCAAAAAATGGAGGTTGCCTGAATGGCACAAATGATTCGCGTACTGATCGTCGATGATCACGCTCTCTTTCGCAGTGGAATCAAGTCCCTGCTCCAGAGGCATGACGATTTCGAGGTAGTGGATGTGGCGGGGGACGGCCTCGAAGGGGTCAAGCGCGCCAAGTCGCTCAAGCCCGACGTGGTGCTCCTCGATCTCAACATGCCGGGGGTTTCGGGGCGCGACGCCGTCCGCCTCATTGTGGAAGACGCTCCCGAGTCCCGGGTGCTCATGCTCACCGTCTCGGAAGACGGGGAAGATCTGGTCGAGACCCTGCGCGCCGGCGCTTCGGGCTATCTCCTAAAGAACATCGAAACCGAAGCGCTGGTCGATGCGATCCGTCGCGCGAACGCCGGTGAATCGGTGATCTCGCCCCAGATGACCGCCAAGCTCGTCCAGGGGGTGCGAGGCCAGACCCGCGAGATTCCCGCTGCCGAGCACGACAAGCTATCGCCCCGGGAGCGGGAAATTCTCGGTTGTTTGTCGCGGGGTGACAGCAACAAGGAAATCGCACGCGCCCTGTCCCTCGCCGAGAGCACGGTCAAGATTCATATCCAGAACATTTTCAAGAAGCTTGGCCTCTCGAGCCGGGTTCAGGCAGCCCTCTATGCTGTGGAGCACGGGTTCAGCCAACGTGCTTAGCCGCTTAAGTCGATAGAACTAGTACCCTCGGCCATCATCGGTGGCCGTTCGGCCATGTCGATGGCCCTATAGGCTAGTCCAGTGGCTGGCGAAAGTCCCAAAGGCTTAGTTCGTCTCCCCTAGGGCGCCCCCCCTCCGATGCCTCGCTGCGCCCCTACCATTGACGAATGGGCGTAAACCCTTGCTCCCATTACTCTTCCTGGCGCCGGACGAGGTGGTCCGGAGCGTATTTGGGGGACAGCGATGGCAAGCCAAAAGACCAAACAAATGTCGGTTCTGATCATGAGCACGCTGGCGTTTACCGTGTGCTTCATGGTGTGGATGATGTTCGCGGTGATCGGTATTCCGATCAAGCAGCAACTTGGATTGAATGAGACCCAATTTGGCATCCTGGCGGCGATGCCGGTCCTTACCGGTTCCCTGATTCGCCTGCCTCTCGGCATGATGACAGATAAGTTCGGCGGTCGGCCGGTGTTCTTCGTCATCATGATGGTCACGGTCATCCCCATCTACCTGATCGGAAATGCCACCCAATACTGGCAATTGCTGGTGGCCGGACTCTTCGTCGGCGTCGCCGGAGGATCGTTCTCGGTCGGCATCGCCTACTGCGCCCGCTGGTTCGAGAAGCAGAATCAGGGTTTCGCCATGGGGGTCTTCGGCGCCGGCAATGCCGGGGCGGCATTGACCAAGCTCCTGGCCCCGTCCATCGTCGTCGCCTACGGCTGGACCATGGTGCCGACGGTGTTCTCGGTCATGATGCTGGTCACCGCGCTGGCCTTCTTCTTTCTCACCTATTCCGACCCGGCGCACAAGGTCGAATCCCACGTCACCATCGGTCAACAGCTGACGGCGCTGAAGGATCCCAACGTCTGGAAGATCTGCCAGTACTACTCCATCGTCTTCGGCGGCTACGTGGCGCTGGCTCTATGGATGACCAAGTACTACGTCCAGGAGTACAGCTTCGACCTGAAGACCGCTGCCTTCCTGGCCGCCTGCTTCTCGCTTCCCGGTGGCGTGCTGCGGGCACTGGGCGGCTGGTTCTCCGACAAGTTCGGCGCCCACAAGGTGACCTGGTGGGTGCTGTGGGTCTGCTGGATCTGTCTCTTCATCCTCTCCTATCCGCAGACCGAATTCACCATCAAGACCGTGAGCGGCCCCCAGACCTACCACATCTACCTGAATGAGTACGTCTTCACGGCGCTGATGTTTACCGTCGGCGTGGCCATGGCGGTGGGCAAGGCCTCGGTATTCAAGTACATCTCCGACGAATATCCAAAAAACATCGGCGTCATCTCCGGAATCGTCGGGCTGGCCGGCGGCATGGGCGGTTTTCTGCTGCCCATCATGTTCGGCGCCCTGGTCGATCTGACCGGCGTCCGTTCGTCCTGCTTCATGCTCATGTACGGCGTCGTCTGGGTCTCCCTGATCTGGATGTACTGGACCGAAGTCCGCGATGCCGACGTGATGCGGGGCAAGCATCCCCTGGCTGCGGCCGACAACCTCGAATAATCGCACCATCCAAAGGAGCAGCAATGAGTACGAACCAAACGGCCGTCAAGGCCGGCAGCAGTGGCGAAATCGCGGAGTGGCGCCCGGAGGATGATGCCTTCTGGGAATCCACCGGCAAGCGTATCGCCAACCGCAATCTCTGGATCTCCATCCCCTGCCTCCTGTGCGGCTTCGCCGTCTGGCTGATGTGGGGAATCATCACGGTGCAGATGCTCAACCTGGGCTTCCCGTTCACCAAGGAGCAGCTCTTCACCCTGACCGCCATCGCCGGCATCTCCGGTGCGACGATGCGGATTCCGTCGTCCTTCTTCATCCGTATTGCCGGCGGCCGCTACACCATCTTCCTGACCACCGCCATGCTGATGGCCCCCGCCATCGGCACCGGCATCGCCCTGCAGCACAAGGATTGGCCGCTGTGGGCCTTCCAGCTGATGGCCCTGTGGTCCGGCGTGGGTGGCGGCAACTTCGCCAGTTCCATGTCCAATATCAGCACTTTCTTTCCAAAGCGGCAGCAGGGGACCGCGCTGGGTCTGAACGCCGGTCTGGGCAATTTCGGCGTGACTACCATGCAGGTCCTGATTCCGCTCGTGATGACCATGGGGCTTTTCGGCGCCGCGGGTGGCGAGCCGATGACCCTGGTCAAGGATAGCGGCTGGATCTTCGGCAAGATCGCGGCGGGAACGCCGACCTATATCCAGAACGCCGGCTACGTCTGGATGCTGCTCCTCATTCCGCTGGCCGTCTTCGCCTGGTTCGGAATGAACAATCTGAAGCCGATCTCGCCGGAGGCGGGCAATCCGATCACGGCCTTTGCGAAGATCACCTGGCTCTACACCGTAGCCTTCATCCCGTCGATTCTCGGCCTCTACCTCTACCTGCCGGCACCCACGGGACTTGGCCTGATCAGCATGTGGGTGGCAATTCCCCTCGACATCATCTCGGCCCTGCTGATCATGCGCCTGGTCGCCTTCGGTACGATGAAGGCGAATATCCAGAAGCAGTTCGCCATCTTCGGCAACAAGCATACCTGGTCGATGACGGCGCTCTATGTGGTGACCTTCGGTTCCTTCATCGGCTTCTCGATGGCGCTGCCCCTGTCGATCACGGTGATCTTCGGCTTCCAGCACGTCCTCGATCCGGCGACCGGTGCCTGGGGTCACGCGCTGAAGAATCCCAATGCCCCCTCGGCGCTGACCTACGCGTGGATCGGCCCCTTCGTCGGCGCCCTCATCCGTCCGGTCGGTGGCTGGATCTCCGACAAGGTCGGGGGGTCCATCGTCACCCAGGTGATTTCCCTGGTTCTCGTCATCGCCTCCGGCGCCACCGGCTACGTGATGTTCCAGGCCTACCACTCGGCCACGCCGGAGCAGTACTTCTTCGTCTTCATGACGCTGTTCGTGGTGCTCTTCGCGGCGTCGGGTATCGGCAACGGTTCCACCTTCCGTACCGTCGGCGTCCTCTTCGACCAGGACCAGCGCGGCCCTGTGCTCGGCTGGACTTCCGCGGTGGCCGCCTACGGGTCCTTCATCGCGCCGGTGGTCATCGGCGACCAGATCAAGGCCGGTACCCCGGAAAACGCCATGTACGGCTTCGCCGTTTTCTACGCCGTCTGTGTCGTCATCAACTGGTGGTTTTATCTGCGCAAGAACGCCTACGCCAAGAATCCCTGAT
Organism: Azonexaceae bacterium; assembly: GCA_009469685.1. The sequence continues at coordinate 31,262 of SSTA01000228.1, forward strand.
TTCCTGAGCTCACCTCAACGAAAACCGACTGTGGCCCGGCGGACGGGCCACTCACCTAGGAGCAAACAATGAGTCATTTTCTTGACCGCCTGAAATTCCTGAACAAGGTCCAGAGCAGCTTCTCCGACGGCCACGGCATCGTGACCAACGAAGACCGCCAGTGGGAGGATTCCTACCGCAACCGTTGGCGTCACGACAAAGTGGTCCGTTCCACCCACGGTGTGAACTGTACCGGCGGCTGCTCCTGGAAGATCTTCGTCAAGAACGGTCTGGTGGCCTTCGAGATGCAGCAGACCGACTATCCGCGCACCCGCGAGGATCTGCCCAACCATGAACCGCGCGGTTGCCAGCGCGGCGCCTCCTTCTCCTGGTACCTCTACTCGCCGCACCGCATCAAGCACCCCATGATTCGCGGGCGGCTCCTCGACCTCTACCGGGCCGAGCGCAAGACCGGCAAGGACCCCGTCGAAGCCTGGGAAGCCATCCAGAATGATCCCCAGAAGCGCATCAAGTACGTCGGTGTACGCGGTCTGGGCGGCTTCGTCCGCACCACCTGGGAAGAAGTGACCGAAATCGCCGCCGCCGCCAACGTCTATACGATCAAGAAGTGGGGCCCGGACCGCATCTACGGCTTCTCGCCGATTCCGGCGATGTCCATGATCTCCTACGCCGCCGGCTCCCGCTATCTGTCCCTCATCGGCGGCGCCTGCGGCTCCTTCTACGACTGGTATTGCGACCTGCCCGCCGCCTCTCCCCAGACCTGGGGAGAGCAGACCGACGTGCCTGAAGCGGCCGACTGGTACAACTCCACTTACCTGATCATCACCGGCGCCAACCTGCCGATGACCCGCACCCCCGACGCTCACTTCATGACGGAAGTGCGCTACAAGGGTACCAAGGTCGTCTCCATGGCCCCGGACTATGCGGAGTACGTGAAATTTGCGGACCTCTGGATGCCGGTCAAGCAGGGCACCGACTCCGCGGCCTTCATGGCCATGGGCCACGTGGCGCTGAAGGAGTTCTACATCGAAAAGCAGGATCCGTACTTCCAGGAATATGCCCGCAAGTACACCGACCTGCCCATGCTGGTTCTCCTGCGCAAGCAGGGCGAGGACTGGTTTACCGATCGCAACCTGCGCGCCTCCGACTTCGATGGCAGCCTGGGCGAGACCAACAACCCCGACTGGAAGACTGTCGCCTTCGACAAGAAGAGCAAGGGCTATGTGGTGCCCAACGGCTCCATCGGCTTCCGCTGGGGCGAGGACGGCAAGTGGAACCTGCTTGAGAAATCCGGCGCCGGCGCCCAGACCGAGCTGGCCCTGACCTGCATCGAAAACCGCGACGATGTCGCTTCCGTGGGCTTCCCCCACTTTACTGAAGGTGAGCCCAATCTGCTCTTCCGCAATGTGCCGGTGAAGAAGCTCAAACTGGCCAACGGCGAGGATGCCCTGGTCGCTACCGTGTTCGATCTGCAAATCGCCCAGTACGGCATCGACCGTGGCCTGGGCGGCGGCAACGTCGCCACCTCCTACAACGACGCCAATGTCGCCTACACCCCGGCCTGGGCTGCCAAGCAGACCAGCGTCAAGGCTGCCGACCTGGAGCGCACTGGCCGCGAGTTCGCCGAGAACGCCTCCAAGACCAAGGGCCGCTCGATGGTCATCATGGGTGCCGCCATCAACCACTGGTATCACAACGACCTTGCCTACCGTTCGATCATGAACCTGCTGCACATGTGCGGTTGCGTCGGCCAGACCGGCGGCGGCTGGGCGCACTATGTGGGCCAGGAAAAGCTGCGGCCTCAGGCCGGCTGGGCGCCCATCGCCTTCGGTCTCGACTGGCACCGTCCGCCCCGCCACCAGAATTCCACTTCCTACTGGTACTTCCACACCGACCAGTGGCGCTACGAGACGGTCGATGCCGATGCGCTGCTCTCCCCTGCCGGCAAGAACCGCAACAAGGGCTACACCCTGGCCGACTACAACGTGGATGCCGTCCGTATGGGCTGGCTGCCGGGCGCGCCCCACTTCAACCGCAATCCCATCGAGCTGCTTGCCGAAGCCGAAAAGGCAGGCGCCGCCGATGAGGCCGCCGTCGGCAAGTACGTCGCCCAGCAGTTGAAGGAAGGCAAGCTCGACGTCGCCTTCGCCGACCCGGACAACCCGGTCAACTGGCCGCGCAACCTCATCGTCTGGCGTGGCAACCTGATCGGTACCTCCTCCAAGGGGCACGAGTACTTCCTCAAACACCTGCTTGGCGCCCAGAACGGCGTGATGCAGGAGGGCACCGCCGGCGCCGCCTGCACCCAGGTCAAGTATCTGGAGGAAGGCCCGGCCGGCAAGCTGGACCTGATGGTGGACATCAACTTCCGTCTGAACTCCACCGGCGCCTACTCCGACATCATCCTGCCCACGGCGACCTGGTACGAGAAGAACGACCTCAACACCACGGACATGCACCCCTTCATCCATCCCCTGGGCGAAGCGGTCACCCCGGGCTGGGAGTCCAAGTCCGACTGGCAGATCTTCCGTACCCTGGCCAAGGTTTTCTCCGGCCTGGCGGCCAAGCACCTGGGCACCAAGAAGGATCTGGTGGCGCTGCCGCTGCAGCACGACTCCGCCATGGAGCTGGGCACCCCCTTCGGTCAGGTCAAGAACTGGAAGAAGGGCGAATGCGACCCGATTCCGGGCAAGACCATGGCAGCCATCAAGGTCGTCGAGCGCGACTACGGCCAGACCTACAACAAGTACATCGCCCTCGGCCCCCTAATGACCAAGATCGGCAACAACGTCAAGGGCATCGACTGGAATACCGAGCACGAGTACAAGGAACTGGCCATCCTCAACCGCACCGTGCAGGAAGAGGGCGTGTCCAAGGGCATGCCGTCCCTGGAAGAGGACATCGCCGTCTGCGACTCGGTGATGCGCATGGCGCCGGAAACCAATGGCGAAGTGGCCCACAAGTCCTGGACCGCGCTCTCCAAGAAGACTGGCATCGACCATCACCACCTCTATGCCGGCCGCCACGAGGACAAGATTACCTTCCGCGACATCGTCGCCCAGCCGCGCAAGATCATCACCGCGCCCACCTGGTCCGGCATCGAGTCGGAGACCGTGTCCTACACCGCCGGCTACACCAACATCCACGAGCACATTCCTTTCCGGACGCTCACCGGCCGTGCCCACTTCTACCAGGATCACGAGTGGTTCCTCGACTTCGGCGAAGGCTTCTGTACCTTCAAGCCGCCCGTCGATTTGAAGGCCCACCACACCGTGCCGGCCAACGTGAAGCAGAAGCCGCACCTGACGCTGTCCTGGATCACCCCGCACTCAAAGTGGGGCATCCACTCCAGCTACCAGGACAATCTGCGCATGCTGACCCTGTTCCGCGGCGGCCCCTACATCTGGGTGGCCGAGGACGACGCCAAGTCGGTGGGCATCGAGGACAACGA
>SSTA01000229.1 GCA_009469685.1 Azonexaceae bacterium
AATCTGAATTGACGCATACCACTGGGGGCAAAGGGCCGGCAACGCCGGCCCTTTGCCGTTCACACGGTTCGATCAGGTAGAATCGGCCGGTGGATAAGGCTGCGATCAATATTTACCTCGTAGGACTGATGGGGGCGGGGAAAACGACCATAGGACGCCAATTGGCCAGGCGGCTAGGCAGGCGCTTCCTTGATTCCGACCACGAGATCGAGGCCCGGACGGGGGTCAGTATTCCCACCATTTTTGAAATCGAGGGCGAAGACGGGTTTCGCCGGCGGGAAGCCCACACCATAGGCGAATTGATCGAAGAATCCGGAATCGTTCTCGCGACCGGTGGTGGGGTTGTTCTGAATCCCGACAATCGATCCGCCCTACGTGAAAGTGGTTGGGTCGTGTATCTGGATGTCCCGCCGGAAATGCTCTTTGAGCGCACGCGCAATGACCGGAATCGCCCGCTTCTGCGGGTCGAGGATCCTCTTCGGCGCTTGCGAGAGCTTTACGCCCAGCGCGATCCGCTTTATCGGGAAACCGCCCATTTCATCGTCGAGGGCGCGCGCATGCCCGCCTCGAACGTCGTTAGTCATGTGCTCCGGGAGTTCTCCAAACGATGCGAACCCTGACCGTCGCCCTGGGCGAACGCTCCTACCCCATTCATATCGGTCCTGGCCTCCTCAGGCGAGGCGATCTTATCGCGCCCCACTTGCAGCAGAAAAAGGCGGTGATCGTCACCAACACGACCGTCGGCCCCCTGTACCTGGATCGGATTCAGCAGACCTTGGCGGAAATCGGCGTCCAGACTTCTGCCGTTGTCCTCCCCGATGGAGAGCAGTACAAGGACTGGCAGCATCTGAACACCATCTTCGACGCTCTGTTGGGTTCCCATTGCGAGCGCAGGACCACCTTGTTCGCTCTGGGCGGCGGAGTCATCGGAGACATGGCGGGATTCGCCGCCGCCTGCTACCAGCGCGGAATGCCCTTCATTCAGATCCCGACGACCCTCCTTTCGCAGGTCGACTCTTCGGTGGGCGGCAAGACTGCCATCAATCATCCCCTGGGCAAGAACATGATCGGCGCCTTCTACCAGCCGCAATTGGTCCTTGCCGATATCGCTACGCTGGATACCTTGCCGGACAATGAACTCAGCGCTGGCCTGGCCGAAGTCATTAAATATGGGCTGATCCGCGATCTGCCCTTCCTCGCCTGGTTGGAGAACAACGTCGAAGGTCTGCGCCAGCGGGACGGCGAAGCGTTGAGCCATGCCATCGAACGCTCCTGCGCCAACAAAGCCGAGGTCGTGGCGGCCGACGAACGGGAAGCGGGCGAGAGGGCGCTCCTGAACCTTGGCCATACCTTCGGTCACGCCGTCGAAACGGGGATGGGCTATGGCGCCTGGCTGCACGGGGAAGCCGTGGCGGCGGGGACGATGATGGCGGCCGAACTCTCCCGGGATATGGGATGGCTGACTGTCGCCGACGTCATGCGCTGCGAATCGCTTTTCAAGCGTGCAGGATTGCCAGTTCAAGGACCGGGCATGGAGGTTGCTCGCTATCTTGAACTGATGCAGCACGATAAGAAAGTCCAGGATGGCGTACTTCGTCTGGTTCTGCTCCGCGGCCTTGGCAGAGCTGTCGTTTACGACGACTCGTCAGTGGCCAAGATCGGTGCTGCCATATCGGCGCGATGCCCCAAAATGGGCTGAGGAATCCCCTCTTGGTGCGTCGCAGCATCTTGAATTGACAGGGGTTTGCGGGTATATTGCTAGGTCGCCCCCAACGATCCGTACAAGCCGGTGCCCCGCCGGCTTTTTTCACCTTTGGCCTAGAGCCAACGTTTATTTGAAGGAACGCGAGTGATGGAACCGGCAGTACCTGAGCGGCAGGGTATGTACGACCCTTCCAACGAGCACGACGCTTGCGGCGTGGGCTTTGTGGCCCATGTCAAAGGCCAGAAGAGTCACGGCATCGTCGAGCAGGGTTTGTTGATCCTAAAGAACCTGGATCACCGCGGTGCCGTCGGTGCCGATCCGCTGCAGGGCGATGGCGCAGGAATTCTCATCCAGATACCCGACCAGTTTTATCGGGAAGAAATGGCCAAGCAGGGTGTTGCCCTGCCCCCGCTGGGAGAATACGGCGTGGGTATGGTTTTCCTGCCCCAGGAAGCGGCGTCCCGTCACGCCTGCGTCGAAGAAATCGAGCGCTCGATCAAGGCTGAAGGCCAGGTCGTTCTCGGTTGGCGCGAAGTGCCCGTCAATCGCGACATGCCCATGTCGCCGACCGTCAAGGCCAAGGAGCCGGTCATCCGTCAGGTCTTCGTCGGACGCGGCCCGGACGTCTTCGTCACCGACGCCCTGGAGCGCAAGCTCTTCATCATCCGCCGGCGTTCGGCCAATGCCATCAAGTCCTTGAAGCTCAAGCACGGCCAAGGATTCTACGTGCCATCCTTCTCGGCCCGGACCGTCAATTACAAGGGATTGCTGCTCGCCGATCAGGTCGGCGTCTATTACCTGGATCTGCAGGATAAGCGGACGGTCTCCGCGTTGGCGCTCGTGCACCAGCGGTTCTCCACCAACACCTTCCCGACCTGGGATTTGGCTCATCC
>SSTA01000033.1 GCA_009469685.1 Azonexaceae bacterium
CAATGCGGTCGAGCGACCGGGTGCGGGCGGCGCCGCGCAGCCGGCGGCCCGCATCGGCGGCCTGCGGTCGTGAGCGGGGCGAGGACGTAGCCGATGGCGGCCGACATCCGCGCCCTGCTGCTCGAGATGGTCGAGCGCGGTGCTTCCGATCTCTACATCACCGTCGACAGCCCGGCGGTGATCCGGGTCGAGGGCATCAACTACCCGGTCGAGGGCGAGCCGTTGACCCCGACCGAGGTCGAGACCCTCGCCAACTCGCTGATGACCGAGCGCCAGCGCGCCGCATTCGAAGAGCAGATGGAGATGAACCTCGGCATCAGCTCGAGCAAGATGGGCCGCTTCCGGGTCAACGTCTTCCGGCAGCGCGGCGCGGTCGGCGTCGTCGTCCGCACCATCAAGACGCAGATTCCCAGCATCGACAGCCTGGGCCTGCCGCCCGTCCTCAAGGATATCGTGCTCACCAAGCGCGGCATGGTGCTGGTCACCGGCGCGACCGGGTCCGGCAAATCGACCACCCTCGCCGCCATGCTCGACTGGCGGAACGAGCAGACCGCCGGTCACATCGTGACCGTCGAAGATCCGATCGAGTTCATGCATCCGCACAAGCGCTCGTTGGTGACGCAGCGCGAGATCGGCTTCGACACCCACAGCTACGAGGCGGCGCTCAAGAACACCCTGCGCCAGGCGCCGGACGTGATCCTGATCGGCGAGATCCGCGACCGCGAGGTGATGGAACACGCGATCGCCTTCGCCGAGACCGGCCACCTGGCGATGGGCACGCTGCACGCCAACAACTCCAACCAGGCGCTGGATCGGATCATCAACTTCTTCCCCGAGGAGCGCCGGCCGCAATTGCTGATGGACCTCTCGCTCAACCTCAAGGCCATCGTTTCGCAGCGCCTGATCCCGCTCAAGGAGGGCAAGGGCCGCGCGGCGGCGGTGGAGGTGCTGCTCAACTCGCCGCTGATTTCGGACCTGATCCACAAGGGCGAAGTGCACGGCATCAAGGAGATCATGAAAAAGTCGAAGGAGCTCGGCATGCAGACCTTCGACCAGGCGCTGTTCGACCTCTACGAGGCCGACCGCATCAGCTACGAGGACGCGCTGCGCTTCGCCGACTCGATGAACGAGGTGCGGCTGATGATCAAGCTGCATTCCAAGGATGCCCATGCCAAGGACATCGCGGGCGGCATCGGCCATCTCGACATCGTGTAACCAGCCAGGGAGTCCTTGCGTGGCGCGCCCGGAAGATTCGCGATGAGCGTCCCGGATGGTGGTGACCGCCGTGGGGCGGCCCAGTTCGGCGCCGCGCGCGACGACAGCGCTGGCCTGGAAGGCTTTGCCCATCTCAGGGACAAGGTTTGCGCCCTTTGGGGCAATCCCGAAATGGAGGATTTCGTCGCCGAGTTGATGCTCGATTCGCGCGATGGCAAGCGCAAGGGGCTGCCGGCGACGGTGATGTCCGACCTGGTGTTCCTCGCCGAGGTGAACCGGGTGTTGAGGGTCGAGGTGTTCGCGCGGCAGATGGGCATCGACGCGGTCAAGGCGGCGCGCATGATCGACAAGGCGGATCGGGAACGGCATGGCGCCGACCTGCTCGACGATCCGCAGGTGTCCCGTGACATGGTCATGTCAAGCCGCGACCGCCGCGAGGCAACGGAGGGGCGCCACGCGGCGCGCCCGCTGCCCCGCCGCGCGCGGCGTTCCGAGGACGATTCGGCCGGGGTGCTGTGGGTATTGAAGCTGGTGTTGGTCGTCTCGGTACTCGCGCTGGCCGGACGTTTTGTCTGGAGCCACGCCATCCCGCGCTGGCTTCCACAGTATGCACCGATGCTAGGGCATCCGGCGGAAAGTCAGTCCTCGCCGGACGGCGATCGCGACCGCGCCGAGCCGGCGACCACGTCGACCCGATAAAGCCGGCACTCCAGCGCGCCGTTGAACAGCGGAATCTTGCGGTCCACGCGCAGGCCGAGCAATTTGGGCAACCGCGTGTCGGCGGAGAGCAGCCAGCACCGCCAGCCCGTGAAGCGACGCTTCAGCGCATCGCCCAGGGCCGGATAGAAGGCGGCCAGTTCGTCCTCGCTCCCCAGGCGCTCGCCGTACGGCGGGTTGGCGACCATGATGCCGCCGGGCGCCGGGGCCGGGCGCGTCAGCAGGTCCGCTTGCGCGACGTCGACCAGGTCGTCCAACCCGGCATGCGCCAGGTTCTGCCGGGTGCGCGCGACGGCATCGGCGGAAATGTCGCTGCCATGGATCGACAGCTTCGATGCCGTCTTCCGCCGCTGCGCCGCGTCGCGGCGCAGGCGCTGCCAGAGCGCGGCGTCGAAGTCGGCGAGGCGTTCGAAACCGAAACCTCCTGCTTCGCGCGAGAGGCCCGGCGCGTCGTCGAGCGCGATCTGCGCCGCTTCGATGAGGAAGGTGCCGCTGCCGCACATCGGATCGAGCAGCGGCGTGCCGGG
>SSTA01000230.1 GCA_009469685.1 Azonexaceae bacterium
GCAGCGGAATTCGAGGTGATGAAGCGCCGCAACGCCCTGCGCGACCGGGTCGTGCGGGTGGACGACTTTCCCTTTGATTTCGGCGCCGCTGCGGCGGCCCGCGGTGTCGGTTCGCGCCAGGCCGCTTGAGCGATGTTTGACCGGACCATCCACGTCGTCGACGGCGCCCGCAGCCCCTTCCTCAAGGCGCGCAGCGGACCGGGTCCGTTCGCCGCCTCGGACCTCGCCACCCAGGCGGGGCGCGCCTTGCTCCTGCGCCAGCCCTTTCTGCCCACCGACCTGGACGAGGTGATCCTCGGCTGTGCCGCGCCTTCGCCCGACGAGACCAACATCGGGCGCATGGTCGCCCTGCGCCTGGGTTGTGGCGCCAAGGTGCCGGGCTGGACAGTGATGCGCAATTGCGCTTCGGGCATGCAGGCCATCGATTCGGCCATCGCCAACATCCTCTGCGGCCGTTCGCAGCTGGTGCTGGCCGGGGGTGTGGATGCCCTTTCGCGGGCGCCGCTTCTTTACTCGGACGCGATGGTGCGCTGGTTTGCCGGCATGATGACCCTCAAGTCCCCGGCCGCCAAACTGCGCCACTTCCTGCGGCTGCGGCCCGCCGCGCTCCTGTCGCCGGTCATCGGCCTGATGAAGGGACTTACCGACCCGGTGGTCGGACTGCTCATGGGCCAGACCGCGGAAAACCTTGCCTGGCGCTTCGGCATCAGCCGCCGGCAGATGGACGAATACGCCGTGCAGAGCCACCAGCGCGCCCTGGCCGCGCGGGCGGCGGGGCATTTCACGGAAATCGTGCCGGTGGTGGATGGTTCGGGAGCGGTCTATCCCGAGGACGACGGCGTGCGGGCCGACGCGAGCCTGGAGGGCATGGCCAAGCTCAAGCCCTTTTTTGACAAGCCCTACGGGGCGGTCACCGCCGCCAACAGTTCCCAGATCACCGACGGCGCCGCCTGGCTGCTGCTCGCCTCCGACGCCGCCGTGCGCCGGTGGAATTTGAAGACCCTTGGCCGCATCGTCGATAGCCACTGGGCGGGCCTCGACCCGGCCCAGATGGGCCTGGGGCCGGTGCATGCCTCGACCCCGCTCCTCGCGCGCAATGGCCTTGCCCTGCGGGACGTGGCGGCCTGGGAACTGAACGAGGCCTTCGCCGCCCAGGTGTTGGGCTGCCTCGCCGCCTGGGAATCGGACGAGGCCTGCCGCCAGGAACTGGGCCTGCCGGGAGCTCTGGGTGCTCTCGACCCGGAGCGGCTCAACGTGGACGGCGGGGCCATCGCCCTCGGCCACCCGGTGGGGGCTTCCGGAGCCCGCATCGTCCTCCATCTGCTCCATGTCCTGCGCCGCCGGGGCGGCGGCCGGGGCATCGCCAGCCTGTGCATCGGCGGCGGATTGGGCGGGGCGATGCTGGTGGAGGCGACGCCGTGACCGATTCCCGGTGTCCCGATCTGCGGCACTGGCGCGTCGGCATCGACGGGGAGGGGATCGCCACCGCAACCCTGGACCGGGCCGGCGAGGCCGCCAATGCCCTGTCCCGGGAGGTGATGGACGAACTGGGCCGCATACTCGATGCCTTCGAGCGGCAGCCGCCCCCGGGGCTCATCCTCCGCTCCGGCAAGGAAGCCGGCTTCGTCGCCGGCGCCGACATCCAGGAATTCGCCCGGATCGATTCTCCGCAAACCGGCCGGGCGCTGATCGAACGGGGCTGGACGCTCTTCAACCGGCTGGCGGCGGTGCCCTACCCGACGCTGGCCCTGGTGCGCGGCCACTGCCTGGGCGGCGGCCTGGAAATGGCGCTGGCCTGCCGCTATCTCCTCGCCGTGGACGATCCGGGAACCCGGCTGGGGCTGCCGGAGGTGATGCTCGGCATCTTCCCCGGCTGGGGTGGCATGCTGCGCCTGCCGCGGCGGGTCGGCCCCGCCGCCGGACTGGATCTGATGCTCACCGGCAAGACCGTCGATGCCCGGCGGGCGAAGCGGATGGGCCTCGCCGACGACTGCGTTCCCCCGCGGTTGATGGAGCCGGCGGCCCGGCAGTTGCTGCTCTCCGGCCGGCCGCGGCGGCCCTTGCCGCTCCTGCAAAGGCTGCTCCAGGGCCCGTTCAAGGCGGTGGCGGCGGCCAGCGCGCGCAAGCAGGTCGCCCGCAAGGCCGATCCGGAGCACTATCCCGCCCCCTACGCCATCATCGACCTGTGGGCCCAGCACGGCGGCAATGCGCTGGCGGCACCGCAAATCCTCGACCGCATCGTCGCTTCGCCCACCGCCCGCAATCTGGTCCGCGTCTTTTTCCTGCAGGAGCGGCTCAAGGGGCTGGCCAAGGCCGCCCACTTCCCGGGCGGGCGCGTCCACGTGGTCGGCGCCGGGGTCATGGGGGGCGACGTCGCCGCCTGGTGCGCCCTGCGCGGTTTCATCGTCAGCTTGCAGGACCAGGACATCGCCCGCATCGCCCCGGCCCTCGCCCGCGCCAGAACCCTCTTCGATCGCCGCCTGCGCGATCCCCTGCGGGTGCGGGAAGTCTGGGACCGGCTGATCCCCGATCCGGCGGGCGCCGGGGTCGCCCACGCCGATGTGGTGATCGAGGCCATCTTCGAGGATGCGGCGGCCAAGGCGGCCCTGTTCCGGGCCCTGGAGCCCCGCATGAAGCCGGACGCCATCCTGGCCAGCAATACCTCCAGCCTGCGGCTGGAGGATCTGGCGGGTGCCCTGGCGCGGCCGGAACGCCTGGTAGGCATCCATTTCTTCAATCCGGTGGCCCTCATGCCCCTGGTGGAAGTGGTGGCAGGGACGCAGAGCGACCCGGCCATCGTGCAGCGGGCGGCGGCTTTCGTCCGCCGCATCGACAAGCTGCCGCTCCCGGTGACGAGCACGCCGGGCTTTCTGGTCAATGCCGTGCTCGCGCCCTACCTCCGCGAGGCGATGGCCTGCGTGGACGAAGGCCTCGCCCCGGAGTCCGTCGATGCCGCCCTGGTCGCTTTCGGTATGCCCATGGGCCCCATCGAACTCGCCGATACCGTCGGCCTCGACGTCGCCCTTGCCGCCGGCCGTCAATTGGTGGGCGGCGATCCGCCCCGCTGCCTCGCCGAACGGGTGGCCGCCGGGCAGTTGGGACGCAAGACGGGACAGGGCTTCTACCGGTGGACCGAAGCAGGCCCGGTACGGGGCCAGGGCGCGCCGGCCCCGGCCGGGCTCGCCGACCGCCTCATCGCGCCCCTCGTCGCGCGGACCCGGGAACTGGTCGCGGCCGGCGTGGTCGCCGATGACGACCTGGCCGATGCCGGCGTGATTTTCGGAACCGGATTCGCGCCCCACACCGGGGGGCCGCTCAATTTCACCCGCCCCTCGGGCACGTCAAGGAGTACGCCGTGAAACCCCTTACCGTAAGACAAGCTGCCGTCCTCGGCGCCGGCGTCATGGGCGCCCAGATCGCCGCCCATCTGGCCAATGCCGGCGTGCCGGTGCTGCTCTTCGACCTGCCCGGGCCGGCCGACAAGAACGCCATCGCCCGCAAGGCCCTGGACGGCCTGAAGAAACTGCAGCCGGCGCCGCTGGCCTCGCGGGAACGGCTGGCCCTCATCGCGCCGGCCAATTACGACGAAGACCTGCCGGCCCTGGCCGGGTGCGACCTGATCATCGAGGCCATCGCCGAGCGACTGGACTGGAAGCGCGATCTATACGCCCGCATCGCGCCCCATCTCGGGCCGGCGGCGGTGGTGGCTTCCAACACCTCCGGGCTGTCGATCGCCGCCCTGGCCCAGGCGCTGCCGGCAGCGGCCCGCGCCCGCTTCTGCGGCATCCACTTCTTCAACCCGCCCCGTTACATGACCCTGGTGGAAATCGTCCCCACCCCGGATACCGACGGGGCGATCCTCGATGCCTTGGAAACCTGGCTGGTGAGCTGCCTGGGCAAGGGCGTCGTGCGCGCCCTCGACACCCCGAATTTCGTCGCCAACCGCATCGGCGTCTTTTCCATGCTGGCGGTCATGCACCATACCGTCGCCTGCGGCCTCGGTTTCGACGAAGTCGACGCCCTGACCGGCCCCCTGATCGGCCGCCCCAAGAGCGCCACCTACCGCACCGCCGACGTGGTGGGACTGGACGTGGTCGTCCATGCCATCCGCACCATGGCGGACACCTTGCCAGACGACCCCTGGCGCCAGCATTTCCGGGTTCCCGACTGGCTGACCGGCCTCGTTTCCCGGGGCGCCCTGGGGCAGAAGTCCGGGACCGGCATCTATCGCAAGGAGGGTAAGGCGATTCTCGTGCTCGACCCGGCGGCTGCCGACTTCCGGCCCTCGGCGGGGGAGGTCGCCGAATCGGTGGCGGAAATGCTCAAGTCTCCCGACCCGGCGCAGCGTTTTGCCGCGCTGCGGGCCAGCGACCATCCCCAGGCCCGTTTCCTGTGGGCCATCTTCCGCGACGTCTTCCATTACGCCGCCGTCCAGTTGGAAGCCATCGCCGACAATGCCCGGGACGTGGATTTCGCCATCCGCTGGGGCTTCGGTTGGAGCCAGGGGCCCTTCGAAATCTGGCAATCCGCCGGCTGGTCGGCGATTGCCCAGGCGATCGCCGACGACATCGCCGCCGGCCTTGCCCTGGGGAGTACCCCGCTGCCGGCCTGGGTCTTCGATGGGCGCGCCGGGGTGCACGGGGCCGGGGGATCGTGGTCGCCGCGCCGGGGAGTCGAGGTTCCCCGCTCCAGCCTGCCGGTCTATCGCCGTCAGCGCTTCCCCGAAGCCTTGCTCGGGGAAGGCCTGCCGGGCCCCGCGGAGAGCGGGGAAACCCTGTACGAGAATGCCGGCGTGCGTCTCTGGCGCCTGCCGGAGGCGGACCCCGGGATTGGAATCCTGTCGATCAAGTCCCGCATGCACACCCTGGGCATCGAGGTCCTCGAAGGGCTGCACGCCGCCATCGCCCAGGCCGAGCGCGATCTCGAC
>SSTA01000231.1 GCA_009469685.1 Azonexaceae bacterium
CTGACCGGCGACATCTACTTCGGCCAGCCCCGCGGCGTGCGGGAAGAAAATGGCGAGCGGGTCGGTTTCAATACCATGGTCTACAGTGAGTCGGAAATCCGGCGCATCGGCCACGTGGCCTTCCAGGCTGCGCGGAAACGCCACCGCAAGGTCTGCTCGGTAGACAAAATGAACGTCCTCGAGTGCACCCAGCTCTGGCGCGACGTGATGATCGAGGTGGCCAAGGACTATCCGGACGTGGAACTGTCCCACATGCTGGTGGACAACGCCGCCATGCAACTGGTCAAGGCGCCCAAGCAATTCGACGTGATGGTCACCGGCAACATGTTCGGCGACATCCTTTCCGACGAAGCTTCCATGCTCACCGGCTCCATCGGCATGCTGCCGTCGGCTTCGCTGGACGAGAAGAACAAGGGCCTCTACGAGCCCTCCCACGGTTCAGCCCCGGACATTGCCGGCAAGGGCGTGGCCAATCCTCTGGCGACGATTCTGTCCGCCGCCATGATGCTGCGCTACACCTTCGGACTCGAGGACGAGGCACTGCGGATCGAAAATGCGGTCAAAAAAGTGCTCGCTCAGGGATATCGCACCGGCGATATCTATGAGCGCGGTACGGAAAAAGTGGGCACGCGGGAAATGGGCGATGCCGTTCTCGCCGCATTGGCGTAATTCGAAACGCGCTGTGGCGCGTTAAAACCCTTTTACGGAGAGAGTTGCAATGACAAAGGTTGGTCTGGTTGGTTGGCGCGGCATGGTCGGTTCCGTCCTCATGCAGCGCATGGTGGAAGAGGGCGATTTCGCCTATATCGATCCGGTCTATTTCTCGACCTCCAATGCCGGCGGCAAGGCCCCGGTGCTGGGCGGCAAGGAGGCTTCCCTGCCCCTGCAGGATGCGTCTTCCATCGACGCCCTCAAGCAGTGCCCGATCATCGTCACCTGTCAGGGCGGTGACTACACCAAGGAAGTCTTCCCCAAGTTGCGGGGTGCCGGCTGGAACGGCCACTGGATCGATGCGGCATCGGCCCTGCGCATGGCCGACGACGCGGTCATCATCCTCGACCCGGTCAATATGCACGTCATCAAGGACGCACTGACCAAGGGGGGCAAGAACTGGATCGGTGGCAACTGCACGGTGTCCCTGATGCTCATGGGTCTCGGCGGCCTCTTCCAGCAGAATCTGGTGGAGTGGATTTCCTCCATGACCTATCAGGCCGCGTCCGGCGCCGGCGCCCAGAACATGCGCGAACTGATCGCCCAGATGGGAGCCGTCCATGCCTCCGTGGCCGATCTGCTGGCCGACCCCGCCTCGGCCATCCTCGACATCGACCGCAAGGTGGCCGAGACCATCCGGTCCGACGCTTTCCCCAAGAAGAATTTCCGCAACACCCCTCTGGCCGGCAGCCTCATCCCGTGGATCGACGTGCCGGTGGAAGGCGGTCAGTCCAAGGAGGAATGGAAGGGCGGCGCCGAGTGCAACAAGATTCTCGGCAACCCGGCCTTCCGCACTCCGGGTTCCATCCCCATCGACGGACTCTGCGTCCGCATCGGTGCCATGCGCTGCCACTCCCAGGCGCTCACCATCAAACTCAAGAAGGATGTGCCCCTGGACGAAGTGTCCGACATCATCGCCAAGGGCAATGCCTGGGCCAAGGTCATCCCCAACGAGCGCGAGATCAGCGAGCGGGAATTGACGCCTGCCGCCGTCACCGGGACGCTTACGGTTCCCGTCGGGCGGCTGCATAAGATGGCCATGGGGCCGGAGTATCTGGCCGCGTTTACGTGCGGCGACCAATTGCTGTGGGGTGCTGCCGAACCGCTGCGCCGCATGCTGCGGATTCTCCTCGACGCCTGATCCGCACGCCTAAGTGTGCTGAAACCGGGGCTGTGACCCCGGTTTTTTTATGTTGGGAATATGCCTACAGGGCATAAAACTAGAAGCGGGATTAGCTTGCATAGCTAAGTTCATGATGTTATTTTAAAAGCCCTATTTCGACGCTCAGGGTGGCGCCGTGACAAAAAATCTCGGAAC
>SSTA01000232.1 GCA_009469685.1 Azonexaceae bacterium
GTCACCGCCGGAAAGATGACCCTGATCGACATCCGCACGCCGCCGGAATGGAAGCAGACCGGTGTCGCCAAGGGCGCGCGGCTGGTGAACATGCTGCATCCGAAAGGCGCCCAGGGCTTCGTCGACCAGTTGCTGGCCGAGGTCGGCGGCGACCGCAACGCGCCGATCGCGCTGATCTGCCGCACCGGGAACCGCACCACGCAAGTGCAGAACTACCTGCAAAGCGCCGGCTTCACTCGCGTCTATAACGTCAAGGAGGGCATGGCCGGCAGCGCTGCCGGCCCGGGCTGGATCAAGCGCGGGTTGCCCGTCGACACCTGCACCGCCCAGTGCTGAAGCAGGCCGCCGGCCGGGCGCTGCGGGACTCCAAGGTATAATCCGCTCCCGATTCCGAGGAGCGCTGCGAGGTCATCGGCCCCTGTTCCACACAGGCGAAGATCCCAGGCTCGGAAACCGCAGGCAACGGCGCTCACCCACCCGAGAACGTTTTCCGGGGCCAGGGGTGAGCCGGACTGCCGCTTCGCCCTCCGCCCCGGTCATGGACTGGAGAGACGCATGACCGCCGCCAACGCACCGATTCCCCGCTTGCAGCCCGACCGCAGCGACGAGCTGCGCGCCCTGCTCGCGCAACGCATTCTGATCCTCGACGGCGCTATGGGCACCATGGTGCAGCGGAAGAAGCTGGTCGAGGCCGACTATCGCGGCGAGCGCTTCGCGGCGCACGCCAAGGATCTCAAGGGCAACAACGACGTCCTCTGCCTGACCCGGCCGGACGTCATCGGCGGCATCCACGAGGCCTACCTCGAGGCCGGCGCCGACATCGTCGAAACCAACACCTTCAACGCCACGCGCGTCTCGCAAGCGGAATACGGGCTGGCCGACCTCGCCTACGAACTCAACTTCGCGGCCGCGCGCCTTGCGCGCGGGCTGGCCGACAAGCACTCGACGGCGGAGAAGCCGCGCTTCGTCGCCGGCGTGCTCGGCCCCACCTCGCGCACGGCCTCGATTTCGCCCGACGTCAACGACCCCGGCGCGCGCAACGTCACGTTCGACCAGCTCGCCGCCGACTACCTGGAAGCCGCGCGCGGACTGACCGACGGTGGCGCCGACATCCTGCTGGTGGAAACGGTGTTCGACACGCTCAACGCCAAGGCGGCGCTGTTCGGCATCGAACAGTTCTTCGACCAGGCCGGCCGGCGCTGGCCACTGATGATTTCCGGCACCATCACCGACGCCTCCGGCCGCACGCTCTCCGGACAGACGCCGGAAGCCTTCTGGAATTCGCTGCGCCACGCGCGGCCGCTGTCCTTCGGCCTCAACTGCGCGCTGGGCGCCCGGGAGATGCGCCAACACGTCGAGGAACTGGCGCGCGTCTGCGACTGCTTCGTCTCGGTGCACCCCAACGCGGGCTTGCCGAATGCGTTCGGCGGCTACGACGAAACGCCGCAAATGATGGCCGTGGAGATCGGCGACTGGGGCCGCGCCGGCATGATCAACATCGCCGGCGGCTGCTGCGGCACCTCGCCCGACCACATCCGCGAGTTCGCGCAGGCGCTTCAGGATTTGCCGCCCCGCCGTCCCGCCACGACTGACTTGCGGCTCAGGCTCTCCGGCCTCGAAGCCTTCAACGTCGGCCCCGACAGTCTGTTCGTCAATGTCGGCGAGCGCACCAACGTCACCGGCTCGCGCGCCTTTGCGCGCATGATCCTCGAAGGCCGCTACGACGACGCGCTGGCCGTCGCGCGCCAGCAGGTGGAAAACGGCGCCCAGGTGGTGGACATCAACATGGACGAGGCGATGCTCGATTCGCAGGCGGCCATGGTGCGCTTCCTCCACCTGGTCGGCTCCGAGCCCGATATCTCCAAGGTGCCGCTGATGCTCGATTCCTCGAAGTGGGAGGTGATCGAGGCGGGGCTGAAGTGCATCCAGGGCAAGGGCATCGTCAACTCGATTTCGATGAAGGAAGGCGAGGCGAAATTCCTCGAACAGGCCCGCCTGGCGCGACGCTACGGTGCGGCGGTGATCGTGATGGCCTTCGACGAACAAGGCCAGGCCGACACGCGCGAGCGCAAGGTCTCGATCTGCCAGCGTGCCTACGACCTGCTGGTGGCCGACGGCTTCCCGCCCGAGGACATCATCTTCGACCCCAACATCTTCGCCATCGCCACCGGCATTCCGGAACACGACAACTACGCCGTCGACTTCATCGAGGCGGTGCAGTGGATGCGCGAGCACCTGCCGCATGCCAAGACTTCGGGCGGCGTGTCGAACGTGAGCTTCTCCTTCCGCGGCAACGATCCGGTGCGCGAGGCGATCCACACCGTGTTCCTCTACCACGCCGTGA
>SSTA01000233.1 GCA_009469685.1 Azonexaceae bacterium
CTGAACCCGGAATGGCTGCGCTACTACTACGCGGCCAAGCTTTCGGCGACCATGGAGGACATCGACCTCAATCTGGAGGATTTCGTCGCCCGGGTGAATTCGGATCTCATCGGCAAGTACGTCAATATCGCCAGCCGCGCCGCCGGGTTCATCAGCAAGCGCTTCAACGGCCAGCTGGCGCCGGCCGAGGCCGGCCTCCCGGCCTTCCGCGCCATCCAGGAAGCGGCACCGCGAGTCGCCGACCTCTACGAAGCGCGGGAATTCGGCAAGGCCATGCGCGAAGTCATGGCCCTGGCCGACGCCGCCAACCAATATGTGGACAGCGTCAAACCCTGGGAACTCGCCAAGCATGAGGGCAAGGACAGCGAGCTTCATGCGGCGTGCACCAACGCCCTGAACCTCTTCCGCCTGCTCACCGTACTGTTGAAACCCGTCCTTCCGGCAACGGCGGCCAAGGTCGAGGCCTTCCTCAACCTCGCTCCGCTGACCTGGAGCGACGCCTCCACCCTGCTCGCCGGCGGCCACGGCATCAACGCCTACGCCCATTTGATGACCCGGGTCGACCCCAAGCAGATCGAAAAGCTGGTCGAGGCCAACAAGGAAAGCCTGGCCCCGGCCCCCGAGCAGGCCTCGCCCCAGCGCCACGCCGAGCACCAGGAGAAGGCCGCCGAGAAGCAGGCGGCCGAAGCCGCCCACTGCAGCATCGACGACTTCATGAAAGTGGATCTGCGCATCGCCAGGATCGTCGAGGCCAGCCACGTGGAGGGCGCCGACAAGCTGATCCGCCTGCAACTCGACATCGGCGAGGAGAAGCCGCGCCAGGTCTTCGCCGGCATCAAGGCGGCCTACGACCCGGCCGCCCTCGTCGGCCGTCTCACCGTCATGGTGGCCAACCTGGCGCCGCGCAAGATGAAGTTCGGCATGAGCGAAGGCATGGTGCTCGCCGCCTCCGACCCGGCAGGCAAGACTGGCGGCCTCTACATTCTGTCCCCCGACTCCGGCGCCGAGCCCGGCATGCGCGTCAAGTAAGAGCGTGCTCATTCGCCCGCCCGGCACCTGATCCCGTGCCTCTGACCCGCCGCCGCTTCCTGGCCTCCACTGCCGCCCTCGGAGCGGTGTCCGGGGTCCTCCGGGCGGCGGATCTGTTGCCGGACGCCAAGGGCCGCCGGGTGGTCATCGTCGGTGGCGGCTGGGGGGGGCTTTCGGCAGCCCGCCACCTGCGCGCCGCCGCCCCCGAACTGGAGGTGGTAGTCGTCGAGCGCCAGGCCGTCTTCTGGTCCCATCCCCTCTCCAACCGCTGGCTGGCCGGATTTGTGGACGGCAAGCTCCTCACCCACGATCTCGGCGCCGCTGCCAAGACCTTCGGCTACACCCTCGTCCAGGCCGAAGTCACCGCCATCGACCGCGACCGGCGCCGCGTCCATACCGCCGGCGGAGCCCTCGCCTACGACTGGCTGATCCTCGCCAGCGGCATCCGGCACGACTACGGCGCCTGGTTCGGCGACGACCCGGCGGCCGCCGAGCAGACCCGCAAGCACTTCCCCGCCGCCTTCACCGGCCGCGACGAAACCCTCGCCCTCAAGCGCAAACTCGACAACTTCCCGGGCGGTGACCTGGTGATGACGGTGCCCCCGATGCCTTACCGTTGTCCACCGGCCCCCTACGAGCGGGCCGTCATGATCGGCTGGCTGCTGAAATCGAGGGGTATCAAGGGGCGGCTGCACGTCCTCGACCCCAATCCCATCACATTGGGCTTCGACAGGATCTTCCGCGACGACTTCGGGGATCAGATCGCTTATTTCCCGAATGCCGCAGTCAAGTCCGTAGACCCCTACGGAAAGACCATCAGCACCGATTTCGAAACGCTGCGCTTCGACGACGCCATCCTCATGCCCCCCCAGCAGGCCGGCGACCTCGTCTGGCAGGCCGGCCTCGAAGCCCGCGGCAGCGACGGCAAGCCGACCGGCTGGGCCGCCCAGGATCCCTTGCACCTGCACGCCCTGGGCGCCGAGCGAATCTACCTGGTCGGCGACCTCATCGACCGGGCCTCACCCCTCTTCGGTTACTACCCCAAGACCGGCCAGATCGCCGCCCGCCTCGGTCGCATCGCCGCCCTGGAAATCGCCGCCCGCGCCCGCGGCCAGGAAGCCCCGCGGGAACTCCCCGACGGCGTCTGCTACGTCACCGCCAAGCCGGCGCCGAAGGAAATGATGCGGGTCGAGACCCACTACCGCTTCCGGGGCGACGGCGAAATCCAGCAAACGGTGAAACAGACCTACGACCACCAGGCCCGGGACGAGGACGAAGTCTGGGCACGGGGAATGTTCGGTGAGTTCTTGGCGCCCGACGATCGTTCCGGCTAACGGTGACCCGGAGCGGGGGCGTACCGGCCGATAGGCCGGCGATGGGTCACATCGCCCCCTTTCGAGCGGGAGATAGAGCGGAATTCGGTCTGCAAAGTGCCCGATCCGGACCTTCGACCCGCAGACTGCCGATGGGTGGGCAACAAAGCTCAGCGGCCATTCGAGCCGGTTGCTCACTGGTAACTCGTCGGCCAATGCCGACCTTGGGCACTTGGCAAAACTCGGGCAGCAATTTGACGGTCACCGGCCGTTGATCAGCGCCGCAGCCTGAAGGGCAGCTTGCCGACCAAGTGAACTCACACTCCCGACCC
>SSTA01000234.1 GCA_009469685.1 Azonexaceae bacterium
GTCGTCCCCGGCGGCGCCGAAGAGCGGGCTCGGCAGCAGCGCTTCCTCCAGTACCGCGGTTTTTCCGCTGACGCCATCCGGCGCGCTCTTGCCGGCGGCGAGGATTGACCTGATGGACAACCCGACTGCAGCCACTCTCTCGGCCCACAATCTCAACAAGCGCTACAAGGCGCGCACCGTCGTCCACGATGTCTCCTTCGAAGTGAAGAGCGGCGAAGTCGTCGGTCTTCTGGGGCCCAACGGGGCCGGCAAGACCACCTGCTTCTACATGATCGTCGGCCTCGTCCCGGCCGACGGCGGCGACGTCTATATCAACGACGTCAAACTCTCCCATCTGCCCATGCATGCCCGGGCGCGCCAGGGCCTCTCCTATCTGCCCCAGGAGGCATCGGTCTTCCGCAAACTCAATGTCGAGGACAATATCCGCGCCGTGCTCGAGCTGCAGGAACTCGAAGCCTCAGCCATCGCCGACCGCCTGGAATTTCTCCTGGCGGAACTGCATATCGGCCACGTGCGCGATGTCAATGCCGCCGCCCTCTCGGGCGGCGAGCGCCGGCGGGTTGAGATCGCCCGCGCTCTGGCCACGCGGCCCCGCTTCATCCTGCTCGACGAGCCCTTCGCCGGGGTGGATCCCATCGCGGTGCTCGAGATCCAGAAGATCATCCGCTTCCTCAAGGAACGGGGAATCGGCGTCCTCATCACCGACCATAACGTACGTGAAACCCTCGGGATCTGCGACCACGCCTACATCATCAATACCGGCGAGGTCCTTGCCGCTGGACGGCCGGCGGAAATCGTGGAGAATGAAAGCGTGCGTAAAGTTTATCTGGGCGAGAACTTCCGTCTCTGACCGAATCGTCTCTCATGAAGCCCGCCCTCCAGCTCAAACTCTCCCAACATCTGGCGCTGACGCCCCAGTTGCAGCAGTCGATCAAACTGCTGCAACTGTCGACCCTGGAGATGAATCAGGAGATCGAGCGCTACCTCCTGGAAAATCCCCTGTTGGAGAGGGAGGATGAAGGAGATTCCTGGAGCCCGGCTAGATCGACGGAGGCGGCCCCTGGAGAGACGCGGGAAGCGCCGGCCGAACGGGAGGAAGGCGAAAGCGATCGGGACACCGCGGTCGAAGCTCCGGAACCGCCTCCCGGAGGTGACGACGACCGCTGGGCAAGCGACGCCGGAACTTTTACCGGTGCCGGCCGGGACGAAGACGACGATTCCGACGGCCACGATGTCCATGCCGGTACCACCAGCCTGCGCGACCATCTCGTTTGGCAGTTGGGCATGACCCAGCTCTCGGAGCGGGACCGCAGTCTGGTCCGTTTCCTCATCGAAGCTCTGGACGACGACGGCTACCTGACCACTCCGCTGGAGGAACTCTGGCAGACCCTCCCGCCGGAATACGAAATCGAACCCGAAGAACTCGAAATCGCGCTCCACCACATCCAGCACTTCGATCCCACCGGTGTCGGCGCCCGCGACCCGCGGGAATGCCTGACCCTCCAATTGAAGGCCCGGGAGTCCGACTACGACCGCGATCTCGCCCTGGCCATCGTCGACAAGCACCTGGACCTCCTGGCCGCCCGCGATTTCGTCAAGCTGCGGCGGCTCCTGAACGTTGACGACGAAGACCTCCGCGCGGCCCATGCCCTCATCGTCGGGTTGGACCCCCGCCCCGGCGCCCGCTTTGCCCCCCTCGACACCCGCTACATCGTCCCCGACGTGATGGTGAAAAAGCTCAAGGGCAAGTGGACGGCGTACATCAATCCGGACGCCTACCCGCGCCTGCGGGTCAATCGCCTCTACGCCGAAATCCTCGCCAAACAGCGGCGCGGCAACGGCAACCTCTCCGGCCAGTTGCAGGAGGCGCGTTGGCTGATCAAGAACGTCCAGCAACGCTTCGAAACCATCCAACGCGTCACCCAGACCATCGTCGACCGCCAGCGCCAGTTCTTCGAACACGGCGAAGTCGCCATGCGTCCCCTGGTGCTGCGCGAAATCGCCGACATCCTCGGCCTGCACGAATCGACCGTCTCCCGGGTCACCAGCCAGAAATACATGGCGACGCCGCGGGGCATTTTCGAGTTGAAGTACTTCTTCGGCAGCCATGTGGCGACCGATACCGGCGGAGCCTGTTCCGCCACCGCCATCCGCGCCCTGATCAAGCAATTGATCGGCAACGAGGATGGCAAGAAACCCTTGTCGGATAGCCAAATATCCGAAATACTAGGCCAGCAGGGAATCGTTGTGGCGCGCCGGACGGTCGCCAAATACCGCGAGGCCCTCAACATCCCGCCGGTCAATTTGAGAAAGACCCTGTAATAAGGAGCAATCATGAATCTGCAGATCAGCGGCCATCACATCGAAGTTACTCCGGCACTCCGCGAATATGTCGAAAACAAGCTGGACCCCGTCGTCCGCCACTTCGACCGGGTGACCGGCGTCAGCGTGATCCTCTCGGTAGAAAAGCTGAAGCAGAGGGCGGAAGTGACCGTGCACGTCCCGGGCAAGGACATCTTCGTCGAAAACGCCGGCGACGATCTCTATGCTTCCATCGATGCGCTATTCGACAAGCTCGACCGTCAAGTCCAGAAATACAAGCAGAAAGTTCAAGACCATCACCGCGGCGACAAGGCCGCCCACCACATGGCCGAATAGGCCGCCATGCCTCCTTGGCCGGTGCCCTGCGGGTGCTGGCCACGGCTAAGTTCCCCCCATGAATCCCTTCGTCAAACTCCTGCCGGTCGCCCATGTCGTCCTCGACCTCGAAGCCGGCAGCAAGAAGCGGGTCTTCGAGCAGGCCGGACTTCTTTTTGAAAACCATGTCGGAATCGCCTGCTCGGCGGTTTTCGACAGCCTCTTCGCCCGCGAGAAACTGGGTTCCACCGGGCTCGGCCAGGGGATTGCCATTCCCCACGGCCGCATCAAGGGCCTCCGACAGGCGACCGGGGCCTTCCTCCGGCTCACGCAGCCGGTCCCCTTCGATTCACCGGACGGCCGTCCGGTGAACCTCCTCTTTGTCTTGCTGGTGCCCGAACAGGCCACCGAAGAACACCTCCAAATCCTGTCGGAACTTGCCCAGCGCTTTGCCGACCGCAGCTTCCGCGAGGCCTTGGTCGAGGCTGCCGACCCGGCGGCGGTGGTCGCTCTGTTCCAGAAATAGGCAGTCGTCGGTGCGGCACATCAGTCTCGACCAACTGTACGAAGACAATCGCGACAAGCTCTTGCTCAACTGGGTGGTCGCGCACGGCGCCGAGCGCCGCATCGAGCTCAAGACCTCGAACAATTACGGCGCCGACGTCGTCGGCCACATCAACGTGATCCACCCCGAACGGCTTCAGGTCATGGGGCTGGCGGAATATGACTGGGTCCAGCGCATCGGCGAGGGCAAATTCCGGCACCAGTTTCAGGAACTGCTCGCCGCCCAGTCTCCCGCGATCATCATCGCCGAGGGCCTGGCCCCGCCGGAAGCCCTCTTCCTCGCCTGCGAGGCGAGCGAGACTCCGCTGCTCACCACGCCGAAACCCTGTTCGGCGGTCATCGACCTCCTGCGCATCTATCTATCCCGGAGGCTGGCCGATACCACCAGCCTGCACGGCGTGTTCATGGACGTGCTGGGCATGGGGGTCCTGATTACCGGCGATTCCGGCGTCGGCAAGTCCGAGCTCGCCCTAGAGCTCATTTCCCGCGGCCATGGCCTGGTGGCCGACGACGTCGTCGAGATGGCACGCATCGCCCCGGCCACCATCGAGGGACGCTGCCCGGGCATGCTGCGGGATTTCCTAGAAGTCCGCGGCCTCGGGCTCCTGAATATCCGCACCATCTTTGGCGAGACGGCCTCTCGCCGCAAGATGAAATTGAAGCTCATCGTCCATTTGCAACGGCCCGCCCAGGGGATGGAATCTCCGCGGCTTCCCCTCGATGCCCAGAACCAGGAAGTGCTCGGAGTCCCCATCCGCAAGGTCGTCATTCCGGTGGCCGCGGGACGCAACCTCGCCGTGCTGCTGGAAGCGGCAGTACGCAATACCATCCTCCAGTTGCGCGGCATCGACGGCATGCAGGACTTCATCGAGAGACAACAACGCATCATGCTTGACGAGGATGCTTGATTCACAGATATTGCACCGGCATTCAACCCTCACCTAGGAGAAACCATGAAACTCGCTATTGCAATGATTTCGCTGGCCTTTGCCTGTGTCGCTGGTACCGCCCAGGCTGCCACTGCGCAGCAGACCAAAATGAAGGAATGCAACGCCACCGCCGGCGAGAAAGCCCTCAAAGGCGACGAACGCAAGGCCTTCATGAAGGAGTGCCTGTCGGCCAAACCCGCCGCCAGCGGCAAGACCGCCCAGCAGGAAAAGATGAAGACCTGCAACAAGGAAGCTGGCGAGAAAGCCCTCAAGGGCGCCGAACGCAAGAAGTTCATGTCCGAGTGTCTCAAGGGCTGATCCTGGCGTCCCGTCATCCACGCCGGCCCGATCGGGCCGGCCTTTTCCCTGAAGATTGGCGCCACGGACCATGAAGATACCGCTCCTCGCCCTGGCCCTCTTGGCCACTCTCACCGGCAATGCCGCCGCCTTCAGTTTTTCCGAAGAGGAGCAGAACGAAAAGGCGGCGTCCGATGCCGCCCGCCAACGTCACGCGTCCCTTCTGGCGACGCCGTGCAAGCAGGCGCTCAAGGACAAGCGCATCATGGTCGTCGTCGGTCAGCGGACCGCCAAGGGCATGCTGTCGGACCAAGGCAGCTTTTCGGCCCATTTCCAGGCCATAGACAAACGCCTGAAGCGCCTGGGACTCAATTCCATTTCCCAGGAAGAGATGAAGGCCAAGGTCGCCCAGGCCGAGATTGACGCCTATCTGAACAACGACATGGAAGCGGCCCTCAACGCCTCCAAGAAGATGACCTCCGATTTCATCCTGCGGGGCGTCATTTCCAGCCGCACCGGCTATAACCAGATGGTGCGCCTGCCAGAAGTCTATGTCAGCATGAGCTTCACCCTGACCGGCGCCGACGGCCGGATGATTTCCGAAGCCAGCGGCGCCGCCGAATCCTATTCCAACAGCGATGTCGGCGGCATGGCGGTGACCCTCATCAACGAGCAGGCCGAAGGCGTTGTCGCCCGCTTGTACAGCGACTATTGCCGCAAGGCAGGCATCGGCGGGAAGAACAAGAAATAATCCGCCCAGGAGGTTTAGACATGAATTCTCGCTCCCTCGCAATTGTCCTCGGCGCCACGTTGCTGATCGGCATTGCCCGCGCCCAGCCGGTCTTTGACAATCCATCCCCCACGGCGGGAAGCGGAACCTCGAAACAAGCCAACGAAATGGCCGACAAGGGCATGTACAAGCCCATCGAGTACCAGAACGCGGGCAAGCCCGGCCCCGCGCTGATCGTCATCCCCGGCGAGATCAAGAGCAGCAACGCCTCCTTCACCCAGAAATTCGGCCCCAACAATATCGCCGACTACGCCGAACTCGAACTCGGCAAGGCCAATTTCAAGATTCTCGAGCGGGCCGATCTGGGGCCTTTGCTCAACGAATTC
This sequence comes from Azonexaceae bacterium, assembly GCA_009469685.1. The sequence continues at coordinate 5,544 of SSTA01000234.1, forward strand.
ACCCTCGCTTACTCCATGGGCGATCCCCAGGCGGCGCGCAAGATACTCCAGAAGGGTAAATTCAAGACCACCAAATTCGTGGTCAAGTTCGACATCCTCAAGGCCGAGCCGGTCGCCCAGGCCCAGCAGGGATTCGACGGCCGCGCCGTCGGCTCCCTCATCGGCATCCTGGGCGGCAGCCGGGGGTCTTCGGCGGCCGGGGTTGCGGTGGGTTCGGTGAAAACCGAGGAATCCAGTGGAGTATGGATCATCGGCATGCGTTACAAGATCATCGACGCCAATACCACGGAGCAGGTAGCGACCGGGTATACCGAGGAGAAAATGGAGCTGGGGGCCAAAGGCACTTCGGTGCTGGGCTTTTCGAGCGGCTCCTCCGGCGGCCTGACGCTGGATTCGCTGGTGCAGCGCCTGATCCAGAAGAACGTCTGGGAAATCGACTCCAAATACAAATGAGCACCGCCCCGGGAGGGCACGATGGCTGAACTACCGCAAAAACTGGGTAAATACGAAGTCCGGCGCGAACTGGGCCGGGGCGCCATGGGCATCGTCTACGAAGGCTGGGATCCCATGATCGACCGCCGGGTCGCCCTGAAGACGGTCCGCAAGGACCAACTCGACCGCAGCGAAGTGGACGAAATCCTTTCCCGCTTCAAACGCGAGGCCCAGGCCGCCGGACGGCTCAACCACCCCAATGTGGTGGCCGTGTATGAATACGGCGAGGATGCCGACGGGGTCGCCTTCATTGCCATGGAATACGTCGAAGGCCGGGAACTCAAAGACTATTTCGACAAACAGGAACGCTTCTCGCTGACCGAGATCGTCCGTCTCATGGGCGAACTCCTCAACGCCCTGGGGCATGCCCACGAACACGGCATCGTGCATCGGGACGTCAAGCCGGCCAACATTTTTCTCCTGAAGAGTGGACAGGCCAAGGTGGGGGACTTCGGGATCGCCCGCATCGAATCGTCCAACCTGACGCAAGCCGGATCGGTTCTCGGCACCCCCGCCTACATGTCTCCCGAGCAGTTCATGGGCCAGCGGGTCGACGGGCGCTCCGACCTCTTTTCCGCTGGCGTGATCCTCTATCAGTTCCTCACCGGGGAGAAGCCCTTTGCCGGGCAACTCACCACCATCATGCACAAGGTGCTGAAGGAGGATCCCATTGCGCCCTCGGAGCTCAATGTCCAGGTACCCTCGGTCTTCGACGCGGTAATCCGGAAGGCGCTGGCCAAGCGTCCGGAAGAGCGTTACCAGTCGGCCAAGGAATTCGCCGGCGCCCTCCAGGCGGCGCTGTCCGGCAGGGCTGCCGCCAACGAGGACGCTACCGTCGTCAATGGCGGCGCTGGCGAGGACGCCACGGCAGTGTTCGCGGAATCCACCGTCGCCTACCAGCCACCGCCAGCTGCCTCGGCCACACCCGCTCCTGCCCCTGCATACCAGGCTTCCCCGCCGCCGCCACCGCCGTCGGCGGGTATCCCTCCCGCCATGCCTGCCGCCTCCGGGAAGCGCGTGCCGGTCTGGGCCATAGCCGCGGGAGTCGGTGCAGTGGTGGTCATCGGCGGGGCCGTGGCCCTTTTCGGAAAGTCCGGCACCCCGGCGCCGTCCGCCGGCACCCCTTCTGCGAGCGTACCGGCTCCCGCTCCGGCGGCGGTCGCCTCGGCTCCGGCAGCGCAGGACGATGCTCCACGGCTCCTGACCATCTCCGCCGTCGGCTTCGCCGATAGCAGCGACCCCCGATTTGCTTCCGATCCCAATGCCTTGCGCACTGCGCTGCGGGAGGAGACCCGCCGCGATCTGATCGAGAAGGCCGTGGCCCTCTACGTGCAGTCCGGTTCCCTGGCCCAGAATTATGGGGTTCTGCGCGAGAAGCTGCTCGGGCGCAGCAACGATTTCATCGAGGCCATGGTTCAGGAAGACACGCCTCAGGCCGGCAAGGACGGTCTGGTGTCGATGACGGCCAAGGCGACCGTGCGCGTGCGCGACGTCCAGAAATCCCTCAAC
>SSTA01000235.1 GCA_009469685.1 Azonexaceae bacterium
GAGTTCGAAGGCCTTGCCGGCCATGGCGGCGAAAACCAGGGCCGGTACGAAGACATCCATATTGAGGCGATTCGCCACCGCCATCTCCGGCCGATGGCGTCGGCCATAAAAGAATCCCGCCGCGACGATGGCAAATATCGGGAAGAGAATCGCAGTAATACGTATCGCCAGACTACTGTCGGCACTCACAGCACGTACCGGGACAGATCCTCGTCACCCGCCAGATCCCCCAGTCGGGCATCGACATAGGCGCCATCAACGCTCAGCGCTTCGCTGCCTGCCTTCCCCGCGGCAAAGGAAACTTCCTCCAGCAGCTTCTCCATCACCGTGTAGAGCCTCCGGGCGCCAATGTTCTCGGTCTTTTCGTTGACCTGGTAGGCAATTTCCGCAAGGCGCCGGATTCCCGTCTCCTTGAATTCCAGTGCGACCCCCTCCGTTGCCAGCAGGGCCTGATATTGGCGGGTCAGACAGGCGTCGGTCTGGGTCAGGATGCACTCGAAATCGGTCACCGACAGCGAATCCAGTTCGACCCGGATGGGGAACCGCCCCTGGAGCTCCGGGATAAGATCCGAAGGCTTGGCCAGATGGAAGGCGCCGGAAGCGATGAACAAGATATGATCGGTGCGGATCATCCCGTATTTTGTCGAGATCGTGGTGCCTTCCACCAGTGGAAGCAAATCGCGCTGCACGCCTTGCCGGGAGACGTCGGCGCCATGCGCGTCGGATCGGCTGGCAATCTTGTCGATTTCGTCGAGAAAGACGATGCCATTCTGCTCGACATTCTTTACGGCTTCCAGCTTCACCTCCTCGTCATTCACCAGGCGCGCCGCTTCCTCGTCAACGAGCAGTTTCATCGCTTCCTTGATTTTCAGCTTGCGGTTCTTCTTGCGCCCGCCGCCCAGGTTCTGGAACATGCCCTGAATCTGCTGAGTCAGTTCCTCCATGCCCGGAGGAGCGAAGATTTCGGCCTGCATGCTGGGTGCCGCCACCTCGATGTCCACCTCCTTCTCGTCCAGCTCCCCTTCCCGCAGCTTCTTGCGAAATTTCTGGCGGGTCGAATTGTCTTCCGTCTGGCCGTTGTTCTCGGCGAAAAAACCGGGGCTGCGCGCAGGCGGCAGCAGCACGTCGAGGATGCGATCCTCGGCAGCATCCGCAGCCCTGGCACGAACCTGCTGCATCGCCTTCTCACGGTGGCCCTTGATGGCAATTTCGACAAGATCCCGCACGATCGTGTCCACATCACGACCGACATAACCAACTTCCGTAAATTTCGTCGCCTCGATTTTGATGAATGGCGCATTGGCCAACCGAGCTAGACGCCGGGCTATCTCGGTCTTGCCGACTCCCGTGGGGCCGATCATCAGGATATTTTTGGGCGTAATCTCCTGCCGCAAAGGCTCGGCGACCTGGGAACGGCGCCAGCGATTGCGCAACGCGATGGCCACGGCCTTTTTTGCCTTGCCCTGGCCGACGATATGTTTGTCCAGTTCATGAACGATTTCCTGGGGGGTCATCGTGGTCATCCCAACACCTCCAGGGTGAAATTGCGGTTGGTGTAAATACAAAGATCTCCGGCGATCTCCAGTGATTTAGTGACGATCGCGGCGGGATCGAGGTCCGTATTCTCGAGCAGCGCCCGCGCTGCACTCTGCGCGTAGGCCCCGCCGGAACCGATGGCAACGATGCCTTGCTCGGGTTCCAGCACATCGCCATTCCCGGTGATGACCAGGGAGTTGTCCGGATCGGCAACCGCAAGCATGGCTTCCAGGCGGCGCAGCATGCGATCAGTACGCCAATCCTTGGCCAGTTCCACGGCGGACCGCAGGAGATTGCCCTGGTGTTTCTCCAATTTGGCCTCGAAGCGTTCGAACAGCGTGAAGGCATCCGCGGTCCCGCCGGCGAAGCCCGCCAGGATACGGTTCTGATAGAGTCGCCGGACCTTCTTGGCGGTCGCCTTGATGACGATATTGCCGAGGGTCACCTGACCGTCGCCACCCATGGCGACGCGAGTGCCCCGACGCACCGACAGGATCGTGGTGCCGTGATATTGCTCCATGGGGATTCCTAATATTTTGGGACGATGATGCGGGCGACGCTGGGCAGATCGACGATGCCCATCAGCTCCGCCACCAGATGGTGGGGGTTGCGGATGATGACTTCCTTGCCCTGACGTTTCATGGGCTCCAGAATATTGCGCAACAGCCCGGCTGAGAAGAAATCGAGACGCTTGACCGCAGTGAAGTCAATCACCGGTCGCTCGTGGAGTTCGATAAAGGCACGCACGTCGTCGAATCGGAAGTTCTTCAGTTCTCCCGACAGGAAATGGATGTCGCTCTCGGGAATGACCACCGGCGCGGCGCCAATCCCAGGCCGAGGCCCCGCTGACTTGACCACTTCCCAGGAGGGCGGTGAAACCTCGAAGGTCACCGCGTAATCGACGGCCTTTTCCTCGAACGCCTCCTGCCGCCCCAGCAGCTGGAGCAGCTCCAACAAGAGAAGCCAACTTTCCGGGGATTCCGGCTTACCGACCGTCAGACGCCCCTCCAGCCGCCCAGCGAGGCCTTCGGCGCCGCTCAGGGTGACCGCGACACCTAGCTTGCGCGCCAGTCGGAAAGATTCGACCAAAGCCTTGGCCGCCTCCTCATCGCAACCGGCAAGCTTGCCGATATCGACTCGGGCGGCTTCCTTTTTCTGGATTCCCGTCCGCAACTGCGCAAATTCCCCCGCGCTGCTGCCGTTGAGCACCCCTTGGAAGACGATGACTTTGCCCCCCACGGTTGGCGGCGGGGCAGGCTTTTCGCTCAGCGCCCGCCAAGTGGGCGGCGAGGTCTCGCAGGCCTGGGCGAATTCCTCCCCGAGCCGCTCGAAGGCGGCACGATCGCCGAGAACCTGCACAAGATCGAGGAGCATGCGCCAGAGGCGCAATGCATTCGGTCCCCCGCCATGGGCTCGCGCAGCTGCCTCGAGAATCGCCCGGGCGGCAGGATCCTGGCCGTTGGCGAAGAGCACGGCGGCCTGCTCGATGTCGGCCTGGACCGGGTCCATGTCCTGGTCGACTTCGATCGCCATCACGGCGGAATCGGTAAAGTCGAATTGGGAATCGCCGAATTCGAGGGGCGGAAGTTCCTTCTTCGGTTCCGGCGCCGGAGCCGCCGGAACCGCGGGTGCTGCAGCGACTGCCGGAGCAGCGGCGTTCTGCTCAGCCACCGGATCCCAGACCGCTGAATCCTCAACCGCCGGTGCAGGAGGCGGCTTGGGACGCGCCGCCTTGCGTTCCGGCATTTTTTCAGCGGGTTTTTTGAAGAGGGAGAAAACCATGGGGGACAAACCGTCGGGAATCTACTTTTAGCACGCCACCGAACGGGGCGCAATGGCGCGTCGGGGTTTTCCTAGAGGATTGTACGCTTTGGCCCGGAAATCCCTGCTGCTGCCAGGGCGCCGCCCAAGAGTACAAGACAGAGCATCGGCCCAAAGGGCTGATCGAAGGCCAGGGCAAGGGCGAAGGCGGCGGTGTAGCCCGTCACGCCCAGTGCCACGGCAACGAAAAGTCCCTGCCGCCAGCTTCGCGCCCGTGCAAAAGCGACCCACGGGGACAGGAAGGCTAGCGAGAACCCGGCCATGACGCCCAGGGAGAGCGTGGCCGCAGCGAGGACGACGACAGTAAGGAGGTCGAATCCGACATGGACGGGCCAATCGGGAAGGCCTTGGAGGCGGAAATGCTGGGGAAATATTTCACAGAGGAGTAATCGGCGCGACAGCGCGAGCAGGAGGGGCAGGACCACAACCGCCACGCTCAGGGCGGCGACGAGGTGACCGACCTCGGCAAAATAGAGCTGACCGTCGAACAAGGCGTGGCCGATTCGTTCCGCCATGGGCAAATTGGCCGCCAGGAGGACGGCGACTGCCCACCCCCCGACCAGGAAGAAGGCGTAGGCGGTTGCCCGCACCCGGCCACTGCCCATCATTCGCTTGACGAATACGGCCGTCGCCGAGGCGGCAAGCCCTCCGCCGACGAGGGGCATCCCAAGCGCCAGAGCTGCCAGGGATCCTGCAGCAGCAACATTGCCGTAGGCCAGCGCAGCGATCCACTCATGACGCAGCCGGAGAAAACAGCCGAGGACGGGCAGAACAACGGCCAAGGCGAGCCCGGTCAGGAAGGGAATGGCGAAGAGGCCGGACAGAAGCTCGCTCATGGCAGGACACTCACGTCCGTGACCCGGAGCCCAAGCGCCGGGCCGCGAAGATAAGAAAGGTCTGTCATCGCCGCCCCTCGCCCAGGAGCATGGTCCGGTGGCAAACCGCGGCAGCGAATTCCGCATCGTGACTCACCAGGACGACGCCACACCCGGCTGCCGCCCGCTGCCGCAATGCCTCCACCAGATGATCGCAACCCGCGGCATCCAGATTGTTGGTGGGTTCGTCCAGCAGCAGCAGGTCCACCGGAGACTGGAGGATGGCCCAGAGTGCCAGATACTGGCGCTGACCGCCGGAAAGCCGATCCAGCCGCCAGTCGAGGCAATCGGCAAGCCACGGGGGCAAGCCATCCGGACTGGCTGCGGTCAGTCCCAGCAATTCGCGTCCGCTGAGGGGCAGGCCGTCGACCGGGGGCTGGGTCTGGGTCTGAAATCCCGTTCGTAGTCCGGGCCGTTTCTCCAAACGACCGGAAAACACCCGGGCGCCGCCCGCCAGCGCCGCAAGGAAGGTGGATTTGCCAGCCCCGTTGGGTCCTGCAAGTCCGACGATATCGGCGGGTGCTATGGTCAGATCGAGGGGACCGGTCACTGGACCGTCCCAACCGACCACCAGATCCCGGGCGGCGAGCAGCGGCGCGGTCAACGGACTGCCTCCAGCAATCGGGCCAGTGTCTCGTCGTAGAGCGCGAACAAATCCTGGGCCTCCTTCGATCCGCCCACCGTAAACGGCAGCACCACGGCGGGAATCTTCGCGCGGCCTGCAATCCACTGGCTCGGCCCGTCGTTCTGGTAGGCGGCGCGCAAGACCATTTTCGCCGGCTGACTCTGCTGGCGCGCGAGGATTTCGCTCAACTGGCCGCTGGTGGGTTCAACTCCAGGCTTGGGCTCGAGGGTGCCCGTTTCCCGCAGGCCTAGCCAGGCCAGGAGATAACTGAAGGAACGGTGGTGCACCAGGACCGGCACGCCCTTCAATACGGCGCCCTGCCTCTCCCAGCGCACCATGGCTGCCTGCCATCGATCGGCAAACCCCTGACCATTGGCTTGGTAGGCTTTGGCATTGGCGGGATCGATTTGGGCCAGCCGGGCGGTGAGGGCGGCCGCAACCTTGAGGATGTTGCGCGGATCGAGCTGGATGTGCGGATTGCCCTCCGGATGCACGTCACCTTGGGCGCGGTCGAGACTGGCTGGAATCTCGAGCGGGGTCACCCACCGGGCGGCTTCGAAGTATCCGGGCTGCCCGGGCTGGATGGCCGCATTGCCCGAATCGCGCAGGACGACGGGCAACCAGCCGATCTCCAGGTCGGCTCCGGTTGCGACGACCAACTGGGCGCTACGCGCCTGGGCCAGCAATGACGGCCGCGCTTCGATGCGGTGGGGGTCCTGCAAGGCGTGGGTGGCGGCGTAGACCTTGACCTTGTCTCCCCCCAGCTCGCGCGCCAAGGCGGCCCATTCGGGAACCGTCGCGAAGACATTGACGGCAGCGAGCGCCGGCAGGGCGAGCAGGGCGAAAAAGCCAGCCGCGAGAGTTCTCACCATGGTTCGCTCCTAGAAGGCATGGGCGCCATGGGCGCCCAGGCTCATGATGTATTGGAGGAAGAATTGCTTGTCCGTCTCGCCGGGCCCGCGCGAATCGTCACGGGCGAATTGCACACGCAGGCGCGAGAACTCCGAGGGCGACCAATCCACCATCAGGCTGTCGCGCCGGGGCCGGTACTGAGCGAGGCTGGGGAAATCGGCGGCCGAAAGCGTTCCGGCATCGACCAGCCCAAGGCGTAGGGTGCCCGAATCCAGCGCATCGTAACGGTAGCCCACGCGCCAAAGGGGCATGAACTGCCACACCCCCTGGGCGTACCAGCCCGTCTGGCGACTGCGGAAGCGATCGCTGGCCTCGCCCACCCGATTGCTGCCTGCGCTGTCGTCGTAGGAGAGACTCCCGTCCTCCCGGCGCTGAAAGAATTCCGCCTGGAACTTGAAGTTCTGGCGCGTGGAATTGCCGTAGGGCGACCATTTCCAGACGAAGTCCGCCCCCCAGGTAACGCTGCGGCCGGTGAAGCCGTTAGCCGTCGCCAGCCCGCTGGAATCGATGTCGTCCCAACTCCTTTCCCGGGCATGGGTGCGCACGTAGGAGACCCCTGCCTGCCAGGCATGGGATTCCCCCACATCGCCCCCGAGGTGGGCAAACAGCGCCCCCAGGCCGGCGCCGTTCCTGTCCCGTTCGCTGCCCGGGAATCCGCCGCCGCGGGCCAATTCGCCGCCGACTTCGAAAAACAATGCCGTCGGTGCCACCCACTTCAACTGCAGACCGTCCTGCGAGAGTCGCGACCCCCAGAAAGCCTTGTAAGCCAGAGGCGCATCGACGAAATCCCAACCGTGGGGATGCTGCTGGTTCAAATAGCCGATGCCGGAGAGGAAGCGTCCGCCTTTGAGCTTGAGGCCCGCCGGAAGCGCGAGGGTCTCGACACTGGCCTCCTCGGTCTCGATGTGACTTTCGCCGCCCTCGTCGGCAACCGAAAAGCGGACATTGCCCCGAAAGAGGTGATCGACATTGGCGGAAATCGCCAACTCGGTCTCGCCCAGAGAGAAACTGCGCCCCGGGGGCCCGATCTCACCACCGCTGGGGACGAACCCGCGCAGGCGATAGGTCTCGGGACTGCGGGAGGTGGCCGCGTATTTTCCGTCGAGGATGACGGATATTTCCGGATTGAAGGCACTCTGGCCAGCAGCCGGTCGCACCGCAGGCGACTCGCCCGCCCGGTTTCCGACCTGCTCGACCTGGGCCTCCGCCTGGGCGAGCTTCTTTTCGAGTGCGGCAATGCGCTGCTCGTAGGTCTTCTTCATATCGTCGATCTGGGCACGGATCGCAGCCAGATCGGCGTCGGTGGCGGCCCTGGCGCCTCCGGTAAGCGCCAGGACGGCGGCCAGCGCAATGCTTCGCTGGGGCATGGGAATCTCCTGAAATGTACGGACGAAAGCCCCCTCCGATGAGGCGGCCGATCAATCAGAACGTTTCAGGCGTCAGGCGGAGCGCCCTGGCGGGCACCGGGTGCTGGCAGGAAGCAGCGGCCGCTGGCCGGAGA
>SSTA01000236.1 GCA_009469685.1 Azonexaceae bacterium
GAATGCTCCGGCAGCAGAGCGGGAAGGATCTGGTCGAGACGCTGGCCGGCGCCGGACTCGGGTACGGTCAGGTGCCGGGAGGCGTTTGGGCTATAATCGCCGCGGTTTTCAACGGGAATGTTCATGATGCGAAGTTTAGCCGCATTCGCCCCTCTCCTCCGTCGCTGCGCCGCCCTGCTCCTTGCCGGTCTGCTCGCCGGTTGCAGCCTATTGCCCGAGGTCAAGGACGAAACCGCCGGCTGGTCCGCATCTAAGCTCTATTCCGAAGCGAAAGATGCGCAGGCCGACGGCGCCTGGGACAAGGCCTCCAAACTTCTGGAGAAGCTTGAAGCCCGCTTTCCCTACGGCCGCTACGCCCAGCAGGCTCAGCTCGAGCTCGGCTACGTCTATTGGAAGGCTTCAGAGCCTGCCTCCGCCATCGCCGCCTGCGACCGCTTCATCAAACTCCATCCGAATCATCCGGCGGTCGATTACGTCTATTACCTGAAGGGACTCATCGGATTCAATGAGGATCAGGGACTCCTCGGTCACTTGAGCAATCAAGACCCCAGCGAACGGGACCCCAAATCCGCCCGGGAATCCTTCGATGCCCTGAAGGAACTGGTGAGTCGTTTCCCGGACAGCAAATACACTCCCGATGCCATCCAGCGGATGAATTACCTGGTCAATGCCCTCGCCTCCCAGGAGGTCCATGTCGCCCGCTATTACTTCAAGCGCAGCGCCTACATCGCCGCCGCCAATCGAGCGCAGATGGCGATCAAGACCTACCCCGGCGCCCCGGCAGGCGAAGAAGCCCTGTTCATCATGGTCGTATCCTACGACAAGCTGGGGATGACCGAGCTGCGGGACGATGCCGACCGCGTACTGCGCAAGAACTTCCCGGACAGCCGATATTACAAGGAAGGCCTGGAGCGCAAGACGCCCTGGTACAAACTCTGGTAAGCGCCGCCGTTCAGGATGAAAGCCTGGGCGCCGTGCAGGCGCTGTCGGTCATTCCGGCCTGTTCCGCCAAGCCCGAATAGACCAGGCTGTCGCGGACATGCAAAGCTGCGATGACGGCGATGCCGATGGCCATGACCAGTTGCACGCACAATTTGGCGACCCCCAGGGTGTCGATACCCGAATCCTCGACTTCCCGGGAAACGAGAATGCCAGCTTCGTATTTTTCGCGAATGATCTTTGCCATGGAAAATCCTTTTCGAGGCCCGGATTATAGCGCTCACGACCCCTGCTTGATGGCAAGAACCGCCTGATTGCGCAGCGTGCGCAGGAGGGAGAGCTCCTTGTCCGGTATGGCGATCTCCCCCGCCCTGTCCTTGTCGGCGTAGATCAAGGCCACCGGATTGCCCTTGATGTTGAGGGGAAACAGAACGAAGCTCTTGGCCGGAGCCGCCTTCCTGTACCAGGCGGGAATCCGTGGAGAAATCTTGGGATCGTCGATATCGCTGATCAGAATATCGACGCCCTTCGACGTCGCTGCGTGGAAAATGTCCGGGGTGAAGGAGAGGGGAAAGCGGAAGGCCCGCGCCACTTCATTGGCGTCTGGGCCGAAGCCGAACCGGCCCTGCATCGCGCCGGCTTTGGCATCCTTGATGCACAGCACGACCCGCTTGAAGCCCATGGCCCGGTACATGGTTTCGAGAATGATGCGCAGAATGTCGTTGAGGTTGAAGCCGTCTACCAAGGTGTTGCTGATGTCCTGGATACCGGCAGTCAGGATGGTCTGGGCATCCTCGCCGGAGGGTCCGTCCCCGTCTCCATTGGCAGTGTCGGCGCTGAAGGGACCGTGTTCGCCGAGCACGGTATCGTCGCCATCGTTATCCGCTGCCGCGCCGACCGCCGCGCCGCGGGAGGCGAACTGCCGCATCTGGCGGCCGAATACGGTCTGCTGCACATTGAGGTGCACAATGCGGGCAAAGTCCGCCACCTGCTCGATGGCACGTCCCATCGATTCCTCCACCGCCTTCTGCTCCAGCGCGATCGCACTCCCGAAACGGCCCACCGCCTTCCTGAGCTCCTTCTCGCGCACTTCCGGGGTAGCGTTGGCGATCACCGCGCACAGTTCGTTGGCCATGCCCGATAACACCTGGAGGCGATCCTCCTGGCTGACGGGCTTCTTCACCGGTCCGGAGGGCAATTTGCGCATGGAATTGACGATCAGGGTTGGAAACCCCCACTGGCGCGCGATTGCCACCCCCAATTCCTCGAAACCTATCCCCAGCACCCGGAGCGCCGCCTGCTCCTCGGTCACCTCACCCTGACCGACCAGCAGCCGGATCTGGTCGCTCTCCTCGGGGAAGTAGTACTGGCTGAGGAGTCTTCCCAGGTTGTGAAACAAAGCGCAGATGAAGGTTTGTTCGAGGTCCTTCATCTGAGCGGCGGTGCCGATGTCCCGCGCCAGAATTCCGGCAAGGTTGGCGCGCAGAAACTCTTCCTTCAACTGGTTCGCGTTTCCCTTGTTCTGGAGATGCTCGAAGAGCAGTACGGTGACCGCGATATTGCGCACGGCCTCGAAACCAAGGACGATCACGGCCCGCGAGACGGTGCTGATGTTGCCGCCACCGGCCGGTCTGAAATAGGCGGAATTCACCAGCCGCAAGAGCTTGTTGGTCAGGGCGAAATCCTTGAGGATGGAGTTGGAGAGCTTGTTGATGCTTTCCGTCTCGCTGTTGGCGATCTTGTTGATGGCGCTCACCGATTCCGACAGCGCCGGAAAATCGCTCTTGTGGCGCATACGGCGCAGAAGGAAATCGAGCGTCGCCTGGCGCCCTTCACCCCTCGCCGCTCCTTCGCCTTCCGGATTCAGGTAACCGTCCAAAGCCTCCGCAAATTGGGAGGCGCTCTGGTAACGCAATTCGGGATCCCGCGCGAGAGCCTTGTGGACGATGGCCGCGAGCCGAGAATCGACGGCGCCCTCGGGCAAGCGGATATCGGTATCGACGATCTTACGCATGGCGGCGAAACTGTCGCCCGCCACAACCGCCCTTTCGCCGGTAAGCAACTCGTAGAGGATGAGGCCGGCGGCAAAAATGTCGCATCGGGGCGTCACCAGGCGCTCGGCCACGTACTCGGGTGCCATGTAGGCGGGCGTACCGCTATAGTCGTCGCCGGCGCCAGTATCGGCGGCAATTCGGATGGCAAGCCCGAAATCCATGACCCGGGGTGTGCCGTCCTCGTCCAGGAGGATATTGGAGGGCTTGAGGTCGCGATGGACAATGCCCTGGGTGTGGGCGTGTTCGAGAGCGTCGAGCACTGCCCGCAGCAGGGTCACCGCCCGTGCCGGAGGCAGCGCGCCGCTGGTTCTGAGAAAGGCTGCCAGGGTGGTTCCCGGAACGTACTCGAAGACCAGGTAGGGATCGCCCCCCTGCTCGCCGGCCTCGAAGATCGGCACAAGATTCGGATGGCGCAGGCGGCTGACCGTTCGCGCCTCCTGGAGAAGTGCCGCACTCTGGCCCGGCGCGACGCCCGACAGCCGGAGAGTCTTGATCGCTACCTCCCGCTGCAACTGCGGGTCGAATCCCAGATGAACGACACTCTGGGCACCCCGCCCCAGTTCCCGCCGCAACTCAAACCGCCCAACCTTCGCCATGTTCTCCCAGACCTTCCCTTCAGGGTTCTTGTTGGTCCTCATCGACCCAGATCAGCCGCGGAGCACCATCCTGGCCTCCGCAAACAACCGCATTCTGCCCGAACTTTCGGGCAAGCTCTTTCGCCTCGTCCGAGCCCATGCCCACGACGAAGCAGCTTTCTTCCACCGGCCAGTCGCCCGCATCGGCGACATTCTCCCCGGTATAGGGCTCGTAACCCAATTCGAGCAGAGCAATCTCCAGAGCCGCCTGACGCCTGCGATTCTCTCCGTCTGACAAGCGGCAGGCCGCGGGATTCCAGGCCGTGGCCACGGCCCAACATTCCTCCCCCTGGCCGGCGACCCACACGGCCAAATCCCGGTCAGCGATGTCGATGCGCAAGTCCCGCACCCCTTCCGGGAGAAAGATGCGATAGGTGGTTGCCCGATAGGCAGCATCGAGCTCACTCCGCGTCGGCATCGAAATCCGCCTCGCCGATCAGACGTTCGCTTTCCGCCGCCGGCAGCGCCTCGACGTCCTTGAGTTTCCTCGACAGCACGCGGGTCCGCGTTTCCGCCTTGCCGATACTGCTGCTCGCCTCTTCCAGCTTCTTGCGGGTATGGGACAGCGCTTCGCCGAATTTTCCGAACTCGGTCTTCACCGCCCCCAGGATGCTCCAGACCTCCGCCGAACGCTGCTCGATGGCCAGGGTTCGGAAACCCATCTGCAAACTGTTGAGCAGAGCGGCCAGGGTTGTGGGGCCGGCGAGGCTGATCCGCCATTCCCGTTGCAGCATCTCGGTCAGCCCGGGACGGCGCAGGGCCTCGGCGTAGAGCCCCTCCACCGGCAGGTAGAGAATGGCGAAATCCGTCGTATGGGGCGGCGACACATACTTCTCCCGGATGCTGCGTGCCTCGATCTTGAGGCGCCCCTCGATGGCTTTGGCCGCCTCGTCCATGGCCGCCGGATCACTCCGCTCCTGGGCGTCCAGAAGGCGCTGCCAATCCTCGATGGGGAATTTGGCATCGAGGGGAAGCCAGACCGAGGCGCCGTCGTCCTTCCCAGGGAGCCGGATGGCAAAATCCACCCGCTCGCCGCTCCCGGGCCGCGTCGCGACGTTGGCGGAAAACTGGTCGGCGGTCAGAAGCTGTTCGAGCAATGCGGCCAGCTGGACTTCCCCCCAGGTGCCGCGCGTCTTGACGTTGGTCAGGACCCGCTTGAGGTCGCCGACGCCGGCAGCCAGGCTATGCATTTCGCCCAGACCCCGATGGACCTGCTCCAGCCGGTCGCTGACCTGCTTGAACGATTCGCCGAGGCGCTGCTCCAGGGTGGCGTGGAGTTTCTCGTCCACGGTCTGGCGCATGGCTTCCAGCTTGGCGGAATTCTCGGCCTGGAGCGCGACCAGTCGCCCCTCCACAGCCCCCTTGAGGCGCTCGAAGCGTTCGTCCAGCCCCAGGGAAAAGCGGTTCAGCTCCCGGGCAAATCCCTCCAGACGCTCCCCCTGCAGACTCCCCAATTGGGTGAGTTGGGTGGTGACCGTCTGGCTGAGGAGGCTGGCGGAACGCGCCTGTTCCTCGCGCTCGCGAAATGCGGTCTCGGCTTCTTCCCGCCTTCCCCGGGCAAGTTCCTCGCGCAGTTCGCGTTCCAGTCGCTCCAGAGCGCGCGTCTGGGCATCGACCAGTTCTGCTAACGCGGCCTCTCCCGCCCGACCTGCTGCGGCACCCCGCTGCAGAATCAGTATCTGTAAAACGATCACCGCACCCAAACCCGCGATGATTGCGATATCCAGCCCCAAAGTCATGCCCGTCCTCCGATTTCGGCGGATTCTGACAGAAATTCCGCCCCATGCTCCAGAAGAGAAGGGTTTACACGAAGGCGAGCGATCCGAAATCCGATCCGGATTCGGGAATATCGAAGCCTGCACACTAGGATTGCTCCGATGTCGGACTTCCGACAAAGGGAGGACAATTCCCCCGGCGAATAAAGTACGGTGCTGACCGCGCGGACCAGGGAGATGGGCGGCACCGGATACGACAAGGGGGCAGCCCACCCCGCGCGGAACCAATGCGACGACAAGATGTCTGCTGAGCGTAGACCCGAAATCCTCGGGCCAACGGCTGGAGTTAACAGCATGGGTATCGCGCAATGCGACCCGGGCGTTGTTACGTCCTCGGCCTCTTGGAGGATACGGCAGGTTCCGCAGCAAGCCCGTCGCCGCTCCAGAAAGCTGTTCCCATGAACGCCGCAGACACCAAGACTGTGACGCCTACCCGCTTGGTCAGCGCCCTTGCGCTTCCCGTGCTCGTGCTCGTGCTCGAGTTTCAGTTCTGGGATCACCTGCGTCCTTACGTCTGGCTGCCGCTTTTTCCCGCAGTCTTCGTCGCTGCCCTGGTCGGCGGCATCTGGGGCGGTATCGGCGCCACGGCCATCACGGCAGTCTTGCTGTGGGCCTACTACATCCCCGCTTATCTTGCCCAGTTGCCGTTCGACGCCACCATCTGGCCGCCGATGATCGTCTTTGCCTCCAGTGGCCTTCTGTTCAGCGTCGCCGGCGATCGTCTGGGTCAGAAGAAACTCCAGGTCGCCACTCACGCCGCCAACTCCCGGCATCGCCGCCTCTTCGACCACTCGCCCGCGGGCATAGTCTATCTGGACGGCACGGGCCGGATCTGCGACGCCAATCCGGCTTATTGCTCCCTGACCGGTTACGCGCGGGAAGAATTGCTGGAAATGCATGCCGAAGCGCTCATCGACCCGATCGAATCGGAGCGGCTGCAGCAATACCTCGCCGATCCGGCCGGCACCGCGGGGAATGCATCCCGCTGGCGCATGCGCCGCAAGGGGGGCATTGCGATCACCGTGGAGGCGTCGATTTTCCGTGAAATCGATGGAGGAACCCTGGCCATCGTCGGCGACATCGGCGATCGTTTGCGCTACGAGGAGCAACTGCGCGATGCCCATGCCCGCAATCAGGCGGTGCTCGATTCGGTCACCGCACAACTCGCGGTCATCGACCATCAGGGCATCATCGTCGCCACCAACGAATCCTGGCGTCTCTTCGCCCATCGGCATTGCGCCAACTCGCGGCAGCTCGCGGGAACCGAAGTCGGAACCAATTTCCTCGATGTCTGCCGGTCGGGCGATGAAGACGACAACTGGGCCTATACCGGAGTGCTGGAAGTCCTCCTCGGCCGGACCGACCGCTTCCGGGGCGAGTGCCGTTGCGACATCTCCGAGAGCGAAACCCTGTGGTTCGCGATGACGGTCACACCGGTGGCCTACCCGGTGGGCGGCGCGGCGGTGGCTTACCACGATATCAGCGACATCCACCGGGCGCGGGACTCGGAGCACGAAGCCTTGGTCCAGATGAAGACGCTGGCGGCCCGTCAGCTGGTTTTTCAGGAAGAGGAACGACTCGCTTTATCGCGGGAACTCCACGATCACGTGGGCCAGGATCTTGGCGCCCTGGAACTGGCCCTCGACCAGTGCACCCGCCATGCCGGGGCGGCCAAGGCCCAATCAGCACTGTGGGAAGCACGGCTGATCGTCAAGGGCATCCTGGAAGCCACCCGAGATATTTCGCGGCGACTGCGTCCCCCGCTCCTCGACGACCTCGGCCTGGCCGCCGCAGTGCGCTGGCACATCGACAAACTCCCCCGGGCCGACGTCCTGGGAATCACGTTCGAAGACCGGATCGGCAATGCGCGATTCCGTCCAGACGTTGAACTGGCCGCCTTCCGCATTGCCCAGGAAGCGCTTACCAACGCCCTGCGCCATTCCGGGGCCCGAAAAATTCGCGTGCGCCTGGAAATGCTTGACGCCGGCCTCGGAGTGAGCGTGCGCGACGACGGCGTCGGCTTTTCCGCTGCCGAGGCCCTGGAGCGCTCGCGAAGGCTCAATTCCCTCGGCTTGATCGGCATGCGGGAACGCGCCGCCAATCTTGGCGGGCAATTGCGAATAGAATCACGCCCCGGAGCCGGCACCGAAGTCTCCACCCTTTTCTACGGACCACCGACCCTACAATGAAACCAATCCGTATCCTGGTCGCCGACGACCATAACTTGATTCGTGCGGGCATCCTGCGCCTGCTGTCGGAGGTCAGCGATTTCGAAGTCGTGGCGGACACGGCCGACGGCGCGCAAGCGGTGGCCCTTGCCGACCGCCTGACCCCCGACGTCGCCCTGCTCGACATCGCCATGCCAGGAACCACGGGACTGCAGGCCATGGAGCAAATCCTTGCCGCCCATCCGGCGACCCGCGTGCTGATCCTGACCATGTACGACACCGAGGAGCACGTCATCTCTGCGATGCGCCTCGGGGCCGCCGGCTACGTCCTGAAAAATGCCGCCCCCCAGGAGATGGAGCTCGCCATCCGTGCGGTGATCGCCGGCGGAACCTGGCTACCGGCCGCGATTTCCCGGCCGGTGGTCGAAGCTTACCTGGAACGGGTCCAGATTTCGGATACGCGCGACGGTCTCACCCCGCGGCAACGCGAAGTCCTAAAAATGATTGCCGAAGGTTTGCGAACCAAGGAAATCGCCTTCAGCCTGGGCGTCAGCATCAAGACCATAGAAACCTATCGCGCCCAGATCATGAATCGCCTGGGAATAGGGGACGTTCCCGGCCTGGTGCGCTACGCCATCCGGCGGGGACTTTCCCAACTCTGACTCATCGCCATGCTTGCGGGGCCGGGTCATGCCTGTTCCTCGCGCGAGCGGACCAGCCAGTTGAGGAGCATGGCGAAGAAATCGTCGGGCTCTACGGGCTTTGCCAGGTGGTCGTTCATTCCCGCCGCCAGGCAGCGTTCCCTATCTTCTTCGAAGGCATTGGCCGTCAAGGCAACGATGGGAGTCCGCGCCCCCGTGGGTAAAGCGCGAATTCTTCGAGTGGCCTCCAGGCCATCCAGTTCGGGCATGTACATGTCCATCAGGACGAGGTCGTAGGCGTACGCCTCGGCGAGGGCAACAGCTTCATTGCCGTTGGCCGCGACATCCACGCTTAGGTGCAGGTCACTCAGCA
>SSTA01000237.1 GCA_009469685.1 Azonexaceae bacterium
ACTGACGTTGTCGTCGAAGGTGACGCCCGCGTCCATGCTGATGCCTAGGCGCGGCATGGTCAGGGTATCCCAGGAACCGGCGCGCAAGCCAGGACCGTCGAGTTCCTTGGTGATCCGCAGGGCGACGGCCTGGCTGTTTTCGCCGCCGGGAGAACGCAGAGTCTGGTAGTCGATGCTCAGCTTCAGGCCGTTCCAGAAGACGAGGTCGCTACCCAGCCCGAAAACCACGCCATGACGGTTGGTCGTCGTCGCGCCCAGGCTGTAACCGGTTCCGTTCAATTGATCTGCGTAGTGGAGGACGGTCGAGCCGTCGCGATCGACGCCGTACTGGGCCTCCACTCGTGCGTGGGGGAGGAGAAGACCGAAGTCGGTCTGATGAGTGGCTTCGGCACGCAGGCCGAAGGCGATCTGGCGACTGGTCGCGGATTGCTCGCCCAGATTGAGGGCAAAGGCGCCGACTCCCCGCTCGGTGACCGAATCGAGGCGGGTATGGGCAAAGGCGACGCGGCCATAGGGAGAGAAGAGGAATCCATCGGCACGGAATTCGTAGGCTGCGGTCAGCGAGCCGAAGAACTGGTCGCCGCGACGATGGCTGCTGGCCAATTCCCCGATGGCAGAAACGAATCGCTGATTGTCGTAGCTCAGCACCCCATAGCCCAGGACGGCGTCCAGGAAGGTTCCGGGGAGAGGCTGATAGCTGCCGTAGGCCGCGATCGACGATCCCTCGGCCTTGGCTGAACTGTCGTCGTCCAGGGACTGGGAGCGGTCCCGGGCGTAGCTGACGCCGGCGCCCACGCTCAGGCGGTCGCTGAGCTTCAGGTCGGCGCCTACCGTGATGCCGTCGGTGGTGAATCGCGACGAATTGGCGTCTTGTGTGCCAAAGCGGACATTACCGGCAAACCAGAACGAAAGTCCTCCGGCTTCCCAGGAGCGGGGCGAAAGGGCGCCCAAATTGAGGGAGTTGGGCCCGACACCCTGGAGACCGAGGGCGGCGAGTCCCTGGGCAAGACTCTGGGCAGAGTTTGGCTGCAGAGTCGTTGGAGGGCCAAAGGCGTCCGCCGGACCGGCAGGCGTTCCCACCGGTTGGGACGGCGGAAAACCGACCTGTCCCGGTGGAGGCATCGCCATCAACCCGCCGACCGGGAGGGTCGCCGCCTGAGTCCGTCCGCCGCCCAGGGACAAATTGACGATGGGCGCGGAGCGCGGTACGGGCTGGACTTCCCCGAAGGCCTGAGGCTCGTTCGGACGAACCGACGGCACGGGGGCGGCAGAGGTTCCGTTTCCAGGCGTTGGGCTAGTGCGTCCGTGCAGGCTTTCGAGCCGCTGCTGGAAATTGGTCAGCGGCGCGGCGACGAAGCGCTTGGCTGCATCGAGCTGGGCCTTGAGCATCCGGGTGAGCGAAGCGTCCTGCCGCGGGTCCGGACGTCCGACCACGGTGATCGACACGGTCGCAGCGGCTGAGGCGCCACCGGCACCGTGGGCGATGTAGGTGAAGGAATCGGCACCGAAGTAATCATGGTTCGGCGTGTAGGTGACCTGCTTTCCATTGAGGGTGAGCGATCCGTGGCCCGGTTGCTGGCCGATGCTGACCCCGGTGATGAGGGTGCCGGTGATGTAGGGCGTCAGGTCGACGGTGGTCGCCGTGTTCAGGGGAACGGTCAGCGACACCGGTCCGGCGGTGGTTCCCTGAGCGGCGACGGTAATGGTCACCGTGGCGGCGGCAGAGGTCAGGGCGCCGGGGGCGGGCGAGGTCGCGGTGTAGGTGAAGCTGTCGGGACCGACATAGGCGCCCGCCGACGTGTAAGTCACCACGGCACCGCTGACCGAGACGCTGCCGTGGGCAGGCCCAGAAGCGACGGCAATGCTTGCGAAAGACCCGGTGATCGATGCGGTCAGATCGATCGCCAGGGCCTGGCCGCTGACCGCCGCCACCGCCTTGTCGGCCACCGTAGGGGCCGAGAAATCGATGGTCAAGGTGACCGATTTCGTGCCGGTGCCAGCCGTATTGGTCGCGCTGACGGTGACCGTGAAGAGGCCACCGGCCGCTGCGGCCGGGGTCCCGGAAATCAATCCGGTCGCGGGATTGAGCGTGAGTCCGCTAGGCAGGGTTCCGGTGACGCCGTAGGAGGACGGCAGGTTCGTGGCGGTGATCTGGTAGCTAAAGGCCTGGCCGGTGCTGCCGCTGGCCGTCGCGGCGCTGGTGACGACCGGTGTCACCAGGCTGACCGTGATGGTCAGGGCCTGGGTTCCCGTGCCGACACCGTTGGTGGCGCCGACGGTGACCGGGAAGCTTCCGCCGGCGGTAGGAGTTCCGGAAATCAGTCCGGTGGCCGTGTTTAGAGTAAGGCCAGGAGGCAGGGAGCCGCTGACCAGACTAAAGCTTGTCGGGAAATAAGCTGCGGTCAGCTGGAAACTGCACGCCTGACCCCCGGTGCAGGAGGCCGTTGAGGCGCTCGTGAAAACCGGTAGCGAAGGTGCGATGGTGATGAACAGCGCCTGGCTGCCGGTGCCGGCGGCGTTCGTCGCGGTAACGGTGACATTGAAGGTTCCGGACTGGGTCGGCGTTCCGGAAATGAGGCCGGTGGCGGGATTGACGCTGACACCGGGGGGCAGGGTTCCGGTGACTCCGTAGGACGAAGGCAGATTGGTGGCGGTGATCTGGTAGGTGAAGGCCGCGCCGCCGGTTCCGCTGGCCGAGGCGGAACTGGTGATGACCGGAATGGCGAGGCCGATGGTGATGGTGAGGCCTTGGCTTCCGGTTCCTGCAGCGTTTGTGGCGGTGACGGTGACGTTGAAGGTTCCCGACTGGGTGGGCGTCCCCGAAATGAGGCCAGTGGTCGGGTTGACCGTGACTCCGGTAGGCAAGGTGCCGGTGACCCCGAAGGAGGACGGGAGATTGCTGGCGGTGATTTGGTACGAGAAGGCCTGGCCACCGGTCCCGCTGGCCGTTGCCGCGCTGGTGATGACTGGCGTCACGAGGCCGATGGTGATGGTCAGCGATTGAGTTCCGGTTCCCGCGCCGTTGGTGGCCGAAATCGTCACCACGAAGGTGCCCGATTGCGTGGGTGTTCCCGAGATGAGGCCCGTCGAGGGATTGACCGAGAGCCCACTGGGCAGGGAGCCGGTGACCCCGAAGGACGAAGGCAGGTTGCTGGCGGTGATCTGATACGAGAAGGCCTGGCCGCCCGTGCCGGTCGCGGTGGCAGGGCTGGTGATGACCGGCGCGGCGAGGGCGACGTTGATGGTCAAGGCCTGGGTTCCGGTACCGACACCGTTGGTGGCGCCTACGGTGACCGGGAAACTTCCCCCCACGGTGGGGGTGCCGGAAATCAGGCCGGTGGCAGTGCTAAGGGAAAGTCCGGCGGGCAGGGAACCGCTGACTAGGCTGAAGCTGGTGGGAAAATACGACGCCGTGAGCTGGAAGCTGCACGCCTGACCGCCGGTGCAGGATGCCGTCGTCGCACTGGTAAAGACCGGAATCGACGCCGCAATGGTAATGGCGAGCGCCTGGCTGCCGGTTCCGGCGGTATTGGTGGCGGTCACAGTGACATTGAAAGTGCCGGACTGGGTCGGCGTACCGGAGATAAGCCCGGTG
>SSTA01000238.1 GCA_009469685.1 Azonexaceae bacterium
CTCGCGCTTGAGGACGGGAAGGCAGTACCAGTGGGGCCGCACGCCCCCCAGAAAGATGGCATTGCGGTTGTACAACAGATGGTGGGCGGTGATCGTCGCGGCGACACGAGATCCGGCACCGGCGACGAATTCCGCCGCATCCCGGGTCGTGATGTGTTCCATGACCACCCGCAGATGGCGAAAGCGCTCGAGCAACGGGGCCAGGACGGTGTCGATGAAGGCTTTCTCCCGGTCGAAAAGATCGACCCGGGGATCGGTCACCTCACCGTGGACGAGCAAGGGAAGGCCTGCCTCCTCCATGGCGGCAAATACCGCATAAGCCTTCTCGACCGCCGTGAGGCCGGAATCGGAATTGGTCGTCGCACCGGCGGGATAGTACTTGACCGCATGAACGAAGCCCGATGCCCGCGCCGCGGCAATTTCGCCGGGGTCGGTCTGATCGGTGAGATAAAGGGTCATCAGGGGCTCGAATTCCGCTCCCGCCGGCAGCGCGGCGCGAATTCGGTCACGGTAGGCCGCTGCCTGGGCGACCGTGGTGACCGGAGGCTTCAGGTTGGGCATGACGATGGCCCGGGCGAACTGGCGGGCGGTATGGCCGACGACGGCAGCCAGAGCGTCGCCGTCGCGCAGATGCAGGTGCCAGTCGTCAGGGCGGGTCAGGGTGAGCTTCATGGCGCAATTAAGGGAACAGGCCGCCATTTTAGCCGCCCAGGCCAGCTTCGCGGAATTTGCCGACGATTTTGACTAAGCGGCAGGGCTTTGCAATACTCTCCGGCATCCCGGAATCCCGGCGTTCCCTCAATTCCCATGTACATCGACTTCGAGTCTCCCGACCAACTGGCGAACAAGCTGGCAGCGCTATCGGATCCCGCAGCCCCGCCGCTCTGGCTCGTGCTCCTCGCCGATCGCCACGGCGGGACCCTGGGCGAGATCGCCGCCCACCTGGAACGTGCCGGTCTGCAAGCCTGCGGCGGTGTCTTCCCGGGCCTCATCGATGGAGTCGATGTCCGCCACTCGGGCGCCATCGCCATTGCACTGCCCGCCGGGAGTCGCCTCGCCGTCGCCGACCTGGCTCCCGGTCGGGTCGCCTGGCGCAGCCCGCCGCCGGACCTCGTCGAGGGACGGACGGCCTCGTCCGTCGTGCTGGTCGACTGCCTCGGCCCCAATGTGGCCGGACTCCTGGAGGATCTTTACGACCGCTATGGCCACGGTCTGCCCCAGTTTGGCGCCGGTGCCGGCTACCACGACCTGCGGACCGCGCCCTGCCTGTTCGCTCAAGGGGTCGCCCTTGCCGGTGCCGCACTCATCGTGCTCACCCCCCTACCGCTGACAGTCCGCGTCCGCCATGGGTGGCGCCGTGTGCGAGGCCCCTTCGTCGCCTCCCGGACCCAGGGCAGCAAGGTGCTCGAATTGAATTGGGAATCGGCCGGAGCCTTCTACCGGCGTCAGGTCGAGGAAGAGAATCCGGCCCTGGCGGGACGTCCCGTATTCCCCGATCTGAACTCCACTTACCCCCTGGGCGTCGGTAAGGAGGGCAGCGAGGATGTCATTCGCGACCCCATGGGAATAGACGAATCCGATCAGGGCATCGCCTTCCTCTCCGACATGCGCGAGAACGCCCTCATGTATCTCGTCCATGGCGACCGCCATTCGCTGATCGCCGCCGCCCGGGAGGCGGTGGCCGCCTGCGGCGCGCCGTCAGGAGTCGAGGCCTGCCTGGTTTCCGACTGTTTCTCCCGGGCCCTCATGCTGGGAGAGGCCTTCCCCGAGGAGTTGGCCGCGGTGGGAGAGGAACTTGCGCACTTTACCGGAGTGCGTCCGCAAGGCGTCCTCGCTCTGGGCGAAATCGCCACCGACGGGGGACAGCCGATCGAGTTCTTCAACAAGACCTTTGTCGTCGCTCTCACCCACGCCGGTCCATGACCGATCCCCGGGATATCACGCCGGAGCTGCTCTCGCTCTACGAGCTCTCCCTCACCGTCGGCCGCAGTCTGGAGCCCCGCGAGGCCTGCCGCGAATTCCTGCGCGCGCTGGTCACCCAGCGTAACCTCTCTGCAGCATCGCTCTGGTGGCCCGACGACGACTGCAGCGGGCTTCGCTTGCTCGACGCCCTGCCCCGCCAGTCGGTCAGCGGCGATCGCCTCCCCGAATCGCATCCCTTGGCGGAGGCCTTGCCGGCTTTCGTATCGCCGCTTCCGGAAGCGATCCTCGATTTCCTGGCCCCGGGGCTGCGATCCGGCGCCTCCGCAGCATGCACCCTGGACGGTCAGGGGCTGCTCCTCCTGCATTCCGCTTCGCCGGAATCCGTCGCACCGCGTTTCCTGGCCCAGCTCCGGGCGGTTCTCGCCAAATTGGCCACCGCCATCCGCGGTAGTCTTGCCTACGTCCGCCTCGAGGAGTCCGAAGCCCGGCTGCGCCAGCGTACCCGGGAGCTCGACGAATCGCGCAGCCTGCTTGAAGCCCTTATCGAAGGGACGACGGACTCAGTTTTCGTCAAGGATCCGACCGGGCGCTATCTCCTCGCGAATGAGGCCACTTGCCGTTTCATAGGAAAGCCGCGGGACGAAATCCTGGGTTCCGACGATACCGCGCTATTCGCTGCCGAGACCGCGCGGACGGTGATGGAGCACGATCGCGCCATCCTTGGCCGGGCAGTCGTCACCACCCTGGAGGAAAGCACCGTCAATGGTCAGGGCGAAGCGGCAGTCTTCCTCTCGACCAAGGGACCCCTGGTCGACGGCGACGGCAACACCCTGGGGCTTTTCGGAATTGCGCGGGAGATCACCGACCGCAAACTTGCCGAGCAGGAATTGCGGAAATTGACCCAGGCGCTCGAACAGAGCCCGAGCAGCGTGATCATCACCGACCTGGACGCCCGCATCGAGTACGTCAATGAGGCATTCTGCAAGATCACGGGCTACCGCCGCGACGAGGTGCTGGGCCTCAATCCCCGCATCCTGCAGTCGGGCAAGACCCCCCGGGAGACCATTGACGCCCTGTGGGCGGCCCTCTCCGCCAACAAGCCCTGGTGCGGCGAGTTCGTCAATCGGCGCAAGGATGGCGAAGAGTACGTCGAATACGC
>SSTA01000239.1 GCA_009469685.1 Azonexaceae bacterium
GATCCGGCAGCGGACGATCCAACCGATTCCGCTGTGCGCACCCATGTCTATGCCGCGGTTCGCCGCGCCGGCTGGCGGCTGGCGCTGCCCGAAGAAATGCGCTACCTGGTCAAGGACAACGCCGCCCTGCGGAGCGCGACCAAATCCCGCGAACTTCAGCACCGGGTCGACGCCCTGCGCTCCGTCGCGCTTTTTGCCCAATTGACCGACGAGGAATGCCGGCGCGTGGCGGAACATCTGGTCTATTCTCCCTTCGCCACCGGCGACATCCTGACCCGGCAGGGAGCAGTCGCACACTGGCTCTACATCATCCTGGCGGGCGAAGCGGAGGTGGTCCGCAGGGGTCCGAGTGGAGAGGACTTACCCCTCGCCCGCCTGGGCCCGGGAGATTTCTTCGGCGAGATGGGCCTCCTGACCGGCGAGCCGCGAACGGCCTCCGTACGCGCACTCTCCGAAGTCGAATGCTATCGCCTGGACAAAGCAGGTCTGGCGGAAATCATGGGCGACCGGCCGGCCATTGCCGAGGAGCTCTCCGCCATACTCGCCGCTCGTTCCCTGCAGAACGAGAATGCCGCCGCGGGAGCGGATCCCCGCCGCAAGGTCGCCGCCTCTGGGCTGGGCAGCGCCATCGTCGGGCGCATCCGCAGTTTCTTCAACCTGGAATAATCAAAGTACCCGCGGCTTGGGGAAGCGAGTGGCAAAATCCCGATAGAGGCGCTCCAACCGGCGGACGCGTTCGCGTCCGTTTTCGTATTCCGCGCGCTCGATCGCATCGAGAAAAAGATTGTGGAGACAAAATATCCCCCGGGGGGTCCGCACCAATTCGTAGGCGAGTTCGGCGGCCACGACCTCCGGAACATGCGCGAGCTGAGAAATCGCTTCGGCTTCTCCGCGCCCGATTTCAGCGAAATCGAGAATTTCCTGCAATGTGACCATCTCCCGCTCCCTGCAGACTCACGACGGAGTCAGAGTCGTCACGCTGCAGTAAAAATCCATTGAACTTTTCTATCGGTATCGGCAATTTCATTGCTTCTTGGACGCCATAGCAGGATGAAGCAGGGATCTGGCCACGGGCATGGCGACAAAGTCAGTACCTTCTCTGGGGCGGGGAGGCATCGCTCCGGAAGCCATTTGTTCCGGTTTCTCAGCGCCCACCATCACCGATCAGCGCATACGGAGCCCAGTAAAGGGGATGCGCGTAGACATCCGATCCGCTCATCACCGCCAGGATCGACCTTCGTAGCGCCTCGGCCCTGGTGATCTCGGGCTCGCGAGCCATTGCAGCAAAGACGCCGACCACCAGCTTGCGCGCAGACACCGATTCCACCGGCCAATGGGTCGCCAGCAGTGCCCTACCCCCCGCGTAAAAGAACGCGCGCCCCAATCCCGAAAGGGCTTCGGCCCCTTCGCCTTCCCCTGCCGCAGTATTGCAGGCGGACAGAATCACCAAATCGGCGTCGAGCCGCAGGCCCAGGATGTCGTCTAGCGTCAGAAGACCATGGTTACCGCCCCCCGGGTTGGCGAGGGCCAAGGCAGGCTGCTCGACCTGCGGCAGTTCGCCGGGGAGCAAACCATGGGTAGCGAAGGCGATCACTCGGCGCCGCGAGAGATCGCCCGAAAGCACGTTCTCGCGGCTGGCCGCCGCCCCGAGAAAGACGTCCCGCCTGGGGTCGGCTTTGAGCGCGTCAGCGAGGGCAAGAATTTCGTCCCGGGTATCGGGCAGGGGCGCGATTTCAGAATACCGGGGCCACTGCGTCTCCTCACCCCGCAGGGCGCGTTCGCGGATTCCCGCGGGTAGAGGAATCGCCCGCAGACCGCGGGAGGATCCAGGGCGATTGCGAGCTCCATCCCCCGCGAAATCGGGATCGCCGAAACCGACAAAGGCGCGCCGGTCGGCAGCCCCGGGGGCCATGCGCCGCAAGGTGAGTAGCGAAGCCGCCGAGGGCAACTGGCTCATGGCCATGTCGCGAATGAGCCAAGGCCATCTGGCATAGGGAAGGCCACGACCTCCAGCCATCGGATCGGCGGTGAGTAGCAGCCCCAATGGCAATCGGGCCAGAGCGCCGCCAGCAACGACGAGCAAATGCTTACGGCCCTGCCAGCCGTCGCGCACCGGCGCCAGAAGATCGGTGTAGAGGCGGTGAGCGATCTGCCCGTCGAAGGCCGGCAGATGATCCAAGTCGCCGTCGGGTGGATCGAGAGACTTGCGCAGAGCGCGAACGCGGCGATCGATTTCCCGGCGCCCCACACTGACCGCAGCGAAAGACGGGCTTCCTTCGGCCGGGATTGCCCAGACGAATGTGAGCTCTTCGGTGGACAAAATGCTCAGAAGCGCCTCCCCTGGGCGCAGGGCGGCCCGGACCTGCTCGAGTTTCGCCGGCCGGGGAGCCACCAGGTCCGCGTAGTCCGGGAATCTCTGATCCAGAGTCTGGCGCAGTTCTCTGTGCCGCCCGTCGAGCGCTGCGACCCGCCCCTGCATGTCGGCCACGATCCCCGGGAGCATCTGGTCGGTAGGCCGGGACAGCAAATCCGCCAGAATCTTGTAGAGGGCATCGCGCTCCTGGCGGACATCCTGCTCCTCGCGCGCCAGGGCCGCCAGCTCGGGCTTCCCGGCCGCTGCGCGGGCGGCGCTGGCGGCCATCGCCTGCTGGACACTCTGGCCTCGCAAGACGTCTGCCGCCACGAAGGCCTCGGCAACGGCATCGAGGCCTGCAGCCTTCTCGAGGGGAGTTCCTCGAATCCGCGACAAGAGTGCGAGATAGGACTCGACTACATAAGCAAGCCTCGCGAAACGCCCTCCAGAACGGTCGGTGCGTTCCGCTGCGGCAGGAAGCAGGATGGCGAGGGCTTGCCGATATTCTTCCAACGCCAACTCGGTCTTCCCGGCAGTTGCCAAAGCCACCGCATAGTACCCGCGGGCCTCTGCGGACTCGTAGGCGCTCGTACCCATTTGCTCGGCTCGGCTGCGCGCGAGCCGCCGACTCTCAGTGACCGCGTCATCCACCCGCCCGACGGCTATCAGGGCACGCACCCACCCCAGGGTTGGAGCCCCCAGGGTTTCGATCAACTGCGGGTCATCGGCCAGCGCGCTACGCAGCGCTTCGAATTCCTCGAGAGCTTCCGACCATCGGCGCTGAGCGACCAAGGCATTCGCCCGGAGTCGCCGCAATTGGACACGAGGAAGCGCTGTAGGGCCAACCTCGAGACGGTCCAGGTTGGCCAGCATGCACTCCATCAACTTTAGCGCATCGACGGTCCTGCGCTCCTCGAGGAGCACCCGTACCAGCGGCATCATCAGTTGATTGGTGTGCAAGCTCTCGGGACCGTACCGTTCGAGAACCCGGTAAACCAGGCGCCGCGCGTAGACCTCGGCTTCAAAAACGCGTCCGTCTTCAAGGAGGGTATTCGCCAGCCAAGCCTCCTGACGGTCTCGATGCTGCTCCACGGTAATCTGCGGAACATTCGCCATTCCGTTTCGC
>SSTA01000240.1 GCA_009469685.1 Azonexaceae bacterium
ACAAACCCTTCCTGGAAACGCTCTTCGCCTACCCGGACTTCCGCTTCGCCGCCCACTTCTCGGGCTGGCTGCTGGACTGGCTGCGCGAGCACCATCCGGGCGACATGGATTTGCTGGCGTCCATGGTGCGGCGGGGACAGGTGGAACTCTTCAGTTCCGGGGACACCGAGCCGGTACTGGCCGCCATTCCCCATCGGGATCGGCTGGGCCAGCTCCGGACCCTCAACGACAAGCTGGCCGCCTGGACCGGCGTCGCCCCTACCGGGGCCTGGCTCACCGAGCGGGTGTGGGAATCCGCCGTGGTGCCGTCCCTGGCGGAGACGGGAATTCGCTACGTCACGGTGGATGACTACCACTTCTTCTGCACCGGCAAGGATGCGGCCGATCTGGATGGCTATTTCACCACCGAGGAAGGCGGCACCCGCCTGGACCTCTTCCCCATTTCCGAAGCGCTGCGCTATCGCCTGCCTTTTTCGCCGGCCCACGAGGTCGTGGGTTATCTCGAGCACCTGGCCGATTCGGGCCACACTGCCGCGGTCTATTTCGACGACATCGAGAAATTCGGCATCTGGCCCGAGACCTACGAGTGGGTCTACAACCGCGGCTGGCTCAAGGCCTTCATCGAGGGAGTGCTGGGCAGCGACAAGGTACGCACCGGCACCTACGCCGATTTCCACGCCAAGCACCCGACCCGCGGCGTCGTTTACCTGCCCACCGCCTCCTACAGCGAGATGAACGAATGGACCCTGCCCATGCCAGCGGCCGGCACCTACGCCGCGTTGCTGGCCAAGGAGAAGGCCGAGGGACGCGGCGACCTGCACCGGCCTTTTCTGCGCGGCGGCATCTGGCGCAACTTTCTCACCCGCTACCCGGAAGCCAACTGGATGCACAAGCGCATGCTGGGCCTCTCCACCCGCCTGGCCGCCCTGCCCGCCCCACCGGAGGAACTGGTCGCCGATCTCTACCGCGCCCAGGCCAACGACGCCTACTGGCACGGCCTTTTCGGCGGCCTCTACCTGCCCCATTTGCGCCGCGCGGTATGGAACAACCTGGCCGCGCTGGAAGGCGCGCTTGACCGGCTTGCTCCGCGCCCGGCGGTGGAAAAAAGCGACCTCGACCATGACGGTCACTGCGAAACCCTGGCCCACAGCGATGTCCTGCAATTCGCCCTGCGTGACGACGGCCTGGGGGCCGCCCACGAGCTGACGAGCTATCCTCTCGGCCATAACTTCGGCGACACCCTGCGCCGCTACCCGGAGCATTACCACGCCAAGATCGGCAGCGGGCCTTCGGGCCATACCGGCGAAGGGATTGCGTCGGCCCACGACATCGTGCGCTTCAAGCACCCGGTTGCGGCTGCCGATGTCGTTCCCGACGCCCTTCCCCGGGCGCTGTGCCTGGATCGTCTGGACGATGTTCCGGTGGACGATTACGTTTCCTCCGGCGGCCTCGCCTTCCGGCAGCCCAAGATCGCCAAGACTTACGCGCTCGATGGAGGCACCCTCACCGTCACCTGGCAGATCACCGGTCTCGCCGGCCATCGTTTCGCAACCGTCCTCAACTTGGCCATGCCCAGTTGCGATGGCTTCCTCGGGCGCTACGTCGCCCCGGACGGCAGCATCCCCGGCGGGTTCGGGCAACCGCTGCTGCTGGCCGAAGCCGCCGGAGTGAGACTGGAAGATGGCGTGCTCGGCGGCGCTTTGCGGCTGGTCTGCGACCCGCCCGCCACCATCGCCGGGCGCCCCCACCACACTGTCTCCCAATCCGAGGCGGGCTTTGAGAAAATCATGCAGGCCGCCGAAATCGCGCTGGCCTGGGACATTGCCGGCGACGCTTGCCGGCTCCAACTCCAATTCACCGTCGAGGCCCAACGCCCATGACCGGCACCGTCTATAAGCTGGAAGTCAATCCGGAAATTCCGCCGCGCCTCGAACGCCTGGAGGAACTGGCCAACAACCTCTGGTACAGCTGGGATCGCCCCACCCGGGCGCTTTTCGCCAGCCTGTCCAGCGCCCTCTGGCAAGCCACCGGCCACAATCCCAAGGCCTTTCTCAAACGCGCCGACCAGAAGCGCCTCGAAGGAGCGGCGGACAACCCGGTCTATCTGGGCACCCTCAACCGGGTCCTCTCGTCCTACGACACCTATCACAGCCTGCCGATCCTGAGCCACACCCACGCCCGCCCCTTCCGGGACGACGACCTCATCGCCTATTTCTGCGCCGAATTCGGTTTCCACGAAAGCTTGCCGATCTATTCCGGCGGCCTGGGAATCCTTGCCGGGGACCACTGCAAGGCGGCCAGCGACCTCGGGCTGCCCTTCATCGGCGTGGGACTCCTCTACCGCCAGGGCTATTTCCACCAGACCCTGGACGCCGACGGCCAACAGCACGCCACCTACTCCGATTCCGATTTCGACGACCTGCCGGTCACCCCCCTGCTGAACGCAGATGGGAGCGGCGTGCGGGTGACCATCGACATGCCCGGGCGATCTGTCCAGGCCAGGGTTTGGGAAGTCCGGGTCGGCCACGTGCGCCTCGTCCTCCTCGACACCTGGCTGCCGGAGAATTCCGAACACGACCGGGAAATCACCCACCGCCTCTACGGCGGCGACCGCAGCACCCGCATCGAGCAGGAAATCCTCTTGGGCGTCGGCGGAGTGCGTGCCCTGGAAATCCTTGGCCTCAAACCCACCGTCTGGCACGTCAATGAAGGCCACGCCGCTTTTCTCATCCTGGAGCGTATCCGCGGACTGATGCAGCGGGGCCTCGAGTACGCTGCGGCGCTCGAAGCGGTTGCGTCCAACGTGGTGTTCACCACCCACACCCCGGTACCCGCCGGTCACGACCACTTTTCGGAAGGAATGATCCGCGAATATTTCGGGCGCTGGTGCCAGGACTTGGGCATTTCCTGCGACCACGTGCTCGCCCTCGGGCTGGAACCGGGCAAGACCGAATTCAACATGACCGCCCTCGCGATCCGCGGCTCCCGCCACCACAACGGCGTCTCCCGCATCCACGGCGAAGTTTCGGCAAGGATCTGCAGTCACCTCTGGCCACAAGTGACGGCGGAGGAAAATCCCATGGACTACGTCACCAATGGCGTCCATATGCCGACCTTCCTGGCCACCGAGTGGTACGAGACCTTCGACCGCTACCTCGGGGTCGGCTGGCAGCAGCGGCAGACCGATTCCGGCTGCTGGGAAGGCGTCGAGCGCATTCCCGACCAGACCTTCTGGAGCATCCGCCAGTTGCTCAAGTCCCAGTTGCTCCACCTGGTGCGGGCTCGAATCCGCGAACAGCACGCCCGCAACCAGGGCTCTCCCGCCCACCTGGACCGCCTGCTCAAGCTCGCCGACCCCAACAAACCCAACGTGCTGACCATCGGCTTCGCCCGCCGGTTCGCGACCTACAAGCGGGCAGCGCTCCTCTTCCAGAATCCTGAGTGGCTCCGCGAGATCGTCTCCGACGCCGAGAGGCCGGTGCTCTTCCTCTTCGCCGGCAAGGCCCACCCGGCGGACCACCCGGGACAGGAAATCATCCGCCGCATTGCCGAAATGGCCGCCCGACCGGAGTTCGAAGGCCGCATCCTGCTGGTCGAAGGCTACGACCTGCACCTGTCCCGCCGCCTGGTCGCCGGAGTCGACGTCTGGCTCAACAATCCCATTTACCCGCTGGAGGCCTCGGGCACTTCGGGAATGAAGGCCGCGATGAACGGCGCCATCAACCTTTCCGTTCTCGACGGCTGGTGGGGGGAAGGGTACGAGGTCAGCGAGGGCATCCCCAACGGCTGGGCGATCAAGCCCGCCTCCGGTCACCTGGACGATGCCCGGCGCGATGCCGAGGAGGCCCGCACCCTCTACGAATTGCTCCAGGACCAGATCATCCCCACCTATTACCGCACCGGTCCCATGGGCTATTCGCCGGAGTGGATCGCCATCGCCAAGCGCTCCATCGCCAGCATCACGCCACGCTTCAACGTCGCGCGCATGGTGGGGGAATACGCCCAGAAATTCTATGCTCCCGCCGCCCGCCAGGGGCGCCGCTATGCCGCCGACGACTTCGCTCCGGCCCGCGAAGTCGCCGCCTGGAAGGCCCGCATCCGGGCAGCCTGGCCGGCGGTGCGCCTGCGTCGCCTGGACGAGCCGACCCGGCGGATGACTTTCGGCAATTCCGTGCGGATCGAGATTGCGGTCCAGTTGCATGGTCTTGCACCATCGGACATTACCGTCGAAGCACTCTTCGGCCGCCCGGACAGCGAGCACTACCACGCCCGTGCGCGCCATTACGCCTTGTCTTCCATCGGCAGCAACGACAAGGGAGAACAGATCTTCGCCCTAGACCTCACCCCGGAGCAATGCGGCAAGCTGGAATACCGCATCCGCGCCTATCCTGCCCACCCGCTCCTGACCCACAAATTCGAACTGGGCCTGATGGCCTGGCTGTAACCCCGGCCCCTTCGGAAATCATGTTCCCTCGCATAAGGAAGGTTGTCAGATGAGCGCCGTCGCCACGCCTGCCTGGAAAACCCTGGAATCCCTCGCGGCGGACTGCGGGCGTCGCCACTTGCGCGAACTCTTCGCGACGGACCCTGACCGCTTTGCCCGCTTTTCCCGCAGGGTAGACGGCCTGGTCCTGGACTTTTCCAAGCAGCGGATCACGCCCGAAGTCTTCGCGGCCCTCCTCGATCTGCCCCGGGCCGCCGATCTCGATGGCTGGAAAGCCCGTCTCGCCGCCGGGGAAGCGATCAATACGAGTGAAGGCCGCGCCGTCCGGCACATGGATTTGCGCGCCGGCAGGGAAGCTCCCGCGTCGGTACGGGCGGTGCTTGCCCGGCTCAAGACCTTCTGCGAGGCGATTCACAGCGGCAGCTGGCGAGGCCATACCGGGGAGCGGATCTCCGATGTGGTCAACCTCGGCATCGGCGGGTCAGACCTCGGTCCGCGCATGGCAGTACGGGCTCTTGCGGCCTGGCAGCATCCCGATCTGCGAGTTCATTTCGTCGCCAATGTCGACGGCGCCGACCTCGCCGCCGTCCTGGAAGGGCTCGATCCCCGCCGCACGCTCTTTGTGGTGGCCAGCAAGACCTTCACCACCCTGGAGACCATGACCAACGCCGCCAGCGCCCGGGAATGGCTGGTGGCCGCTGCGGGAACCAGCAGCGCCGTCAGCCGGCATTTCGTCGCGGTTTCCACCAACCTGGACGCCACCGGCGCTTTCGGGATCGCCCCCGAAAACGTCTTCGAATTCTGGGATTGGGTGGGGGGGCGCTTCTCCCTGTGGTCGGCCATCGGCCTGCCCATCGCCCTGGCCGTGGGTTTCCACTATTTCGAAGAATTGCTGCAGGGCGCCCATGCCATGGACCGCCACTTTCTCGACGCCCCTGCCGTCGACAACCTGCCGCTCATTCTCGCCCTGCTGGGAATCTGGAATACCTCTTTCCTGGGGGCCTCCAGCCACGCGGTCCTGCCCTACAGCCAATCGCTTCATCTGCTCCCCGCCCACCTGCAGCAGCTGGAAATGGAGAGCAACGGCAAACAGGCCGGCCGCGACGGCGATCCCGTGGGAACCGCCACTTGTCCTGTCGTCTGGGGCGAAGCCGGAACCAATGGCCAGCATTCCTTCTACCAGCTCCTTCACCAGGGCGGCCGACTCATTCCCTGCGACTTCATCGCCCTGCGGGAAGCCGATTTCTCCCTGCCCGGCCACCACAGCTTGTTGCTGGCCAACTGCCTCGCCCAGTCGGCGGCGCTCGCTTTTGGCCAGACGGCGGAGGAAGCCCGGGCTGCCGGGACTCCGGACGCCCTGCTGCCGTTCAAGGTCTTCCCGGGCAACCAGCCCTCCACCACCCTGGTCCTGCCTCGCCTCGACCCCCTCAATCTGGGCCGGCTCATCGCCCTTTACGAACAC
This sequence comes from Azonexaceae bacterium, assembly GCA_009469685.1. The sequence continues at coordinate 5,907 of SSTA01000240.1, forward strand.
AAGGTCTTCTGCCAAGGCGTAATGTGGGGGCTCAATTCCTTCGACCAATGGGGCGTCGAACTCGGCAAGGCCCTGGCCGGACGACTCGCGCCTGCCCTGGCCGGGGGCGATGATTCGAGCTTCGATGCCTCGACCCGGGGGCTCGTCGCCGCCCTCACCCTGCGTTAATCTTTTCCCAAAACCCAGGAGGTTTGCCATGAAGCGCCTGCTCTTTGCCGCCCTCGCCCTGATCTGCTCGGGCCTCGCCGCAGCGGCGGTCATCAACGTAGAGTTCGAATTCACGCCCTTCATTGGCGACGTCGCCAAGCCCCAGGTCGATTCGGTTCCCGGCAAAGCCCGTATCCTGGTTAACGGGATCCCCATCGGAGAACAGGAAGTCGCCAAGCAGTCGATGCCGGTGCTCTTCGACGCACGGGAGATCGCCCCGGCGGTGTGGATCACTGGCCAGTCCATGCGACTCGGCCTACGCAAGGGCAAGAACCTCCTGCGCATCGAATTCGAACCGAGCGATCCCAAGCTCGCCTACCAGACCAGCCTCAAGTGGTCCCAGGTCACCGATCAGGTCACCCAGGAGACGCGCGGCAACGCGACGACCAGCACCAATCAGGCCGGCGTGGGCCAGGAGCGCCGCAAGGCCCAGGGCAAAGTCGTGCTGGAGCGGGAATTCGTCGCCGACTTTGCTCCCGAACAACCCTGGCACAAGTATCCGGCCGTCACCTCGCTGAGCGATGACGACCGCCAGAAGATTGCCGCCCTCCTCAAGGAGCGCGCCGAAGCCTTCGCCCCCAAGTTCGAGCGCTTCTACAAAATCCTCGAAGCCCAGCCCAATGTGCGGGTGGACGACGTCAAGAAGCTGAAGTGCCTCGACAAGGCCTACGCCGCCGGGGTCAGGATCGCCGCGCCGGCCGCCGCCGATCTGGAGCTCGCCACCACGGGTAGCGCCGCCGTAGCGGTCGGGCGGCGCGGTGGCGACCTCTTCGCATCCGACCAGAAGGCCTTCGCCAAACTGAAGGGCAACGACACCCAGATGTGCGTCGGCATCTCTCTCAGCATCGCCTATCCGCCCCGCTCGGTGGCGATCCGTACCCCCGACGGCGGCTGGCAACTGACCCCCTGAGTGCCGATGAAGGTTCTTTTCGCCACCTCCGAAATCGCTCCCTGGGTCAAGACCGGCGGCCTGGGCGACGTCGCTGCCGCCTTGCCGGCGGCCCTGGGTGATGCCGGCCAGGACATCCGGGTTCTGGTCCCAGCCTATCCCGCCCTGCGCCGAGCTTTTCCCTACGCCCGGGAAATCGCCGCCCTTCCGTCCGTGGCTCCTGCTCTGCCCCCCTGCCGGCTCCTCGGCGTCGAAAACGACGGTCTATCGTTCATCCTGATCGACTGCCCTCCCCTCTACGACCGCCCGGGCAACCCCTACCTGGACGCCCACGGCCTAGACTGGGAGGACAATGGCGTCCGTTTCGGCCTCCTTTCCCGGGTCGCCGCCCTGCTGGGACAGGCAAAGACGCCGCTCCCCTGGCGGGCCGACGTGGTCCATGGCCACGACTGGCAGACTGCCCTCGCCGCGGCCTTCCTCCGTTACGAGGGCGGTGCGGCGAGCGTCGTGACCATCCACAATGTCGCTTTTCAAGGCTGTTTCCCCGCCGAGCTGGCGGTCGGGCTCGGACTGCCCCCCGACGCCTGGCGCTTCGATGGGGTCGAATACCATGGCCAGCTTTCCTTTCTCAAGGCCGGACTGCAACTGGCCGACCGCATCTCCACGGTAAGCCCCACCTACGCCAGGGAAATCCAGGGCGAGGATTTCGGCTATGGGCTCGCCCCCCTGCTCCGCCACCGCGCCGCTGACCTGACCGGCATCCTCAACGGGATCGATACCGCCCTCTGGAATCCCTCCCGTGATCCGGCCCTGAAGACCAACTACGGCGCCGCGCGCCTCGGCAGCAAACGCGCCAACCGCAGGGCGCTGCAGGAAGAGTTGGGGCTAGCGGTCTGCGAAGATCGCCCGGTCTTCGCCGTGATCAGCCGTCTCACCCACCAGAAGGGCCTCGACCTTCTGCTCACCCTCGGCGCCGGCATCACCCACCTGCCAGCGCAACTGGCCATCCTGGGAACGGGAGAAAAGGAACTGGAAACCGGCTTCCGTGCCCTGGCCGCGGAGCATCCCGGCCAGATCGCCGTCACCATCGGCTTCGACGAGGCCCTCTCCCACCGCATCGAAGCCGGGGCCGACGCCTTCCTCATGCCCAGCCGCTTCGAACCCTGCGGCCTCAACCAGATGTACAGCCTGGCCTACGGAACGCCTCCCATCGTCCGCGCCACCGGCGGCTTGGCCGACACCGTGGTCGATGTCAATCCCGATACCCTCGCGGCGGGCAGCGCCAACGGTTTCGTCTTCCAGGAAGCCACCCCCCATGCCCTCTGGCTGACGCTCGAACGCACCGTCGCCACCTGGCGCAACCGGCGAACCTGGCACCGCCTGCAACAGAACGGCATGCGCCGGGACTTTTCATGGACTCAGGCCGCCAAGGCATACCTGAGGGTCTACGAACAAGCCTGTAGCGTCCGGGCAACGTGATGCTGACCCTAGACGGACGACTTCAAGCGCATCCGGATCGGCGCCGCTCTGCTCGCTGCCTCATAGAAATCCAAAGAGACTGAGGAAGAAACTGGTGCGTGCAGAAAATGAAGCACCGCCGCGTACGTCCCAGATAAAGATGAGGCTGAAGAAGGTCCATACTCCGAATATCCTCAAGCCGCGCGACAGGGGATCGCTCGACAATTTTCCGGCCCCGCGGCGCTCCCTCCTGCGCATCGAGATGTAGATGCCCAATGCCAGCAGCAGGGAATAGAAGAACGGCGACTCCATGGCGGCAAGAGCGTGGTCGACATGCCCTTCAACGAGCGTGGTGTGCAGTTTCAGAAAATGGTAGTAGATATTGCCGAACGCCGCGGCACCGAGGACTGCGATAAACAGTCTCAGCCGTGGCCAATGGCGTAGCGCCACACCCGACCCCATGAAGATCGGCATGAAGAAGAAAGTGACCAGAAGCTCCTTGAAGTAGAAGTAATAGCGGTTCCAGAAATCGTGCACCGATTCTGCCAAGAGCGGCTTGTAGGTATTTCGCATGACATTGAAGCCGCTGATTCGGAGAATGCCGATGATCCGATGCCCCTTGTAGGCAAGGTGAAGGACCTGCCTGATCAACTCGCAATAAACGCTGGCCCACCCCAAAACCGTCGGCGTCCCGACCCCTTGTGCAGCAGCCTCGCCGAGCTCGGGAATTCCCAGGGAATGCCCACCGAGCAGGCGCGCGAAAAAGTTGTCGGTACCGTAGGCTGCAGCCTCAAAGAAGGCCAGCGTGACGTTCAGAATTCCCGATAGCAGGATCAGTTTGACTCCGGACAATTGCGACCTGGCCAAGTCCATTGCCGTCCTGGCCTCGAATTTGGCCATATAGTCGATTCCCTTGCCGTAGGGAGTTTCCGTTCCTCCGTAAGCCGGAAATAGATAGATCAGGTGATCCTTGAAACCTCCCGGACTGACCCGGCTGCTATGACTGGAAAACAGCATGTAGCCCAAACGCCAGGCCAGCGTGGACAGCATGAATGCCATGGCGGCGAAGTAGTTTCGCCCAGGCAGGAAATCATCGGAAGCAAGCCAGGCCATACAGAAGATCGCCCAGATCAGCAGATGCAGACTGATCTGCGGATGCTGGCGCTGGGGGCGAGGCATGGATTTCAAACGAACGGAGATGCGATGGGCGAACCACGCAAACCCGAGGGTGGACAGTAGAACCGAAACGCTCAGAAGCACGCCGCCGTCCACCTGGGGCGCTGCGATGGCGGCCAGGTCATCGAAACTGCTCCGGAAGGCAACGTACAGGGCAGCGATCGCCAGCAAAGCACGCCGTCTGCCGGGCGTCATCCAGTTCAGCAACCAGTGCAGATTTCTGCACCACCAGTCGATCACAGGCTGCTGCTCGTGGAACTGGCCGATCTTTCGGGCAGCCAGCCGAAACGAACCCGGAGTCACCGCGGGCCGCTCCTACTACACCCGCACGCGGGTGACGAATTCTTCGATGGCGGCAATCGAATCGATGAGATCGATATCGAAGGCCGTATCGGCAAAGCTCACGCCAAACTCGGTCTCCAGGAAGAGCACCAGATCCGTGATCGCCAAAGAATCGAGTCGTCCGGAAACGAAGATGGATTGGGAGTCTTCAATCGGCCCATGATCTCCGCGAGCCCCCATTAGACCTGTCAGGAACTCCCTGACCTTTTCCTTCTCATTGCTGTTCATTCGCTTTCCCTCAAGAATCAAGTGCAGCCATCGCGGACGATCCGAAGCGTCACGCCTTTAACTGGTCGAGCAACTGGCAGAGCGCCTTCCGATCGATTTTTCCGCTCGAATTGAGCGGCAGACTGTCCAGACCCAGCACGCGTCCGGGAATCATGTAGGCGGGGAGGACCGCATTCAGTCGGGCGATGATTGCCCCGGCGTCGACACTCCTGTCCCCAACGAAGGCCACCAAGCCTTGCGGAATGCCGTCGGCGATGGGCCAGGCCACGGTCGCTGCCATGGCATTGCCGGAAACTTGACGCAGATGGGTGTCGATCTCTTCCAGTTCGATTCGGTAACCATGGAGCTTGATCTGATTGTCGATTCGACCCAGACAATGAAACTCGCCATCCGCATCCTGGATGGCCAAATCCCCGGTGAGATACCAGCGCTGGCCGGCGATTTCGGGAAATCGGCGACTCGTCAATTCGGGGGCATCGAGATAGCCGTCGGCGAGTTGTACGCCTGCGAGGGCGAGTTCTCCCGTCGATCCCGGAGCGAGGAAATTCAGTGCTTGGTCCACGACAGCGGCTTCGCTTCCCGGCATGGGCCTTCCGATCGACCAGAAATCCCGCTCGGGCGACAGTTTGGCGACGGCGGTCACCGCACGCCGCAAACAAAAGACGGTAGCCTCGGTCGGGCCGTAGAAGTTCTCGATGCGGCTGTTCGGCGCCGCTGCGCGCCAGGCGGCAACGACGCTGTCGGGAAGGGGCTCGCCGCCGAACACCGAAACCCGCAGCGAGGGCATCGCATCGGGAGACAGGGCCTTGACCTGTTTCAGCATCCCGACCAGCGAAGGTACGGAAAACCAGACGCTGAGGGCATTTTCGCGCACGAACTTGACCGCATTCATCACCCGGGTCGCCGGCAGGATGTAGAGCGCAGCCCCCACCTCCCAAGTCGTGAACATGTCGTGCAGCGAGACATCGAAGGTCACTTCCAGGGTTTCGACGGCTCGGTCCTCTGCCGTCAGACCGAGCAATTCACAGGTGATTTCTATGTAATGGCGAATCGCCCCTGCCGATATGAGCACGCCTTTTGGAACGCCGGTCGTGCCCGAGGTGAAGATGATGTAGGCAGGATCCGTAGGCTTGAGCGCCACAGGTTCGTTCACCCGGGCGGCCGGCAGGTCGTTCAGATCGAACACGGCGACGCCGCTTGCCGCGCAGTGCGCGCCCGGCACCCCGCCAGGGGCGACGATGAGCGGCGGCCCGGCGGCGATGACCCGTTCGCTCAGCAATTTGGCGCCCTCGGCGTCGGCAACGATCGCCGAGAGATTGCAGAGAGAGAGGATGGTCAGCAGCCTTTCCTCGGGCAAGCGGGTTCCCAGGGGGATGTAGGTCGCCCCCGCCCAGGCCGCACCCAGAATTCCCAGGCAGGCATCGATGCTGCGAGAGGCGAGGATACCTACGCGAGGCGGAACGCCGTCACGGCCCTCCCACGCAGAACTCCGCTGAAGGCAGGCCGCAAGTCGTGCGGCACTATCCGCTACCTGTCCGTAACTCAGGATTTTTCCCTCGGCGGAGATGGCGGGACTCGCAGGACACGCCAGGCTGTGCCTGGCCACCGCGAACGCGAGGCTGTATTGCTTCGTCACTTGATCTCGATTCTCCGGATTGCTCGGGAAATTGCCGGAATCCGTTCCTGGCTCTGGGTATTTGCCAACCGACCTGGGGCAATGGCTTGGATCGGCAGCCTAGGCCAGATTTCTTAACACCCCATTAAACGAGCGTATCGACTCCACCGACGAGCCCACCGGGGACGATGGAAACTCGCGGCCGGATACTTCGTCGCGGGAATTCGGCTCCATCCGGCGCCGACGGTCCGACGCGGAAGCCGCTACCGCAGGGGCCTCCAACTCACTCGGAAACTGATGGAATGCGGGCAGGAATTGCCGATCTAATGTATCGTTTTGGCCGCTAGCCGTTGATTGGTCCGCGGGGACAGAACGAGAACGAGGATGGACGGGATCCCGTGTATCTCAAGATTTGCCTCATGAATTCCAGGTTCCTCAGGGCGTGTGCCCTGCTCGCAGCATTGAGCTTCGCCACCGCGGCTGCCTCGGCCACGGATTTCGTGGTGATCGCCAATCCGGGCGCCAATCTGACGGGACTGTCCCGCGAACAGGTGGCCGACCTCTTCCTCGGCAAGAGCGCTTCCCTCCCCGGCCTGTGCTGCCCGGTACTGATCGACCAGCCCGAATCCAGTCCCCTGCGCGAGGCCTTCTACAACGGGGTCGCGGGCAAATCCGCGGCCCAGGCGAAATCGTCCTGGGCCAAGATGTATTTCACCGGCAAAGGCATTCCTCCCAAGGAAGGCAAAGGCAACGATGAGATTCGCGCGATGGTGGCGGCCAATCGGAACATGCTGGGCTATATCGACCGCTCGGCAGCGGATTCCAGCGTACGGATCGTTTTCGGCGAAAAATGACAAAGGGAATCCGATCCCCTTTCAACCGGCTCATGCGGGAGTTGGCGATACGATGCTCCATCACCTGAAACATCCGCTGCTGGCGACGCTGCTGGCGCTCACCTTCTCGGGCGCCCAGGCCTTCGATTTCAATGGTTCCGGCTTCCTGACGCTGGCTGCCGGAAAGATGATCAGGGGCGAGACCCGCGATGCCTTCTTCGTCAGCGATTACGGCCAGGGGGCGATCTACGACCGGGGCCACGGATGGTCCTTCGGTCCGGACAGCAAGCTCGGCCTGCAAGGGGTCGCCGTGTTCGACCACGATTGGTCGATGACCGGACAGATCGTCGCCCGCGGCGCCGACAACGGCCAGGTTGACCTTGAATGGCTGTACGCCAGCTATCGCGCGTCGGAGAACATCACCTTGCAGGCCGGCCGCAAGCGCCTGCCGCTCTTCTACTATTCGGAGTCGCAGGACGTCGGCCTCACGCTACCGTGGCTGCGGCTTCCGCCGGCGGCCTACGGCTGGGACGTCGTGAATTTCAACGGCGCAAGCGTCCTGTGGCGAACCCCGCTGGGAAAATGGAATTCGGCCGCCGAGGTGTTCTATGGCGCCGAGACCCGCCGCGGCAATCCCTACCTGGACATCTACAACGGTCGGGGCGCGGACTGGGACGAGAAGTGGAACAATATTCGCGGGCTCTCCTGGACCGTGAGTCGGGACTGGCTGGAACTGCGGGCTTCCTATGTGGCGTCAGGGTTGAAGTACTGGAATCCGCGGGATGTCGCCGCCACCTTTTCGAAGACGCGACAATCCGTCCTCTCTCTCGCAGCCGCCATCGATCTGGACCATTGGCTGATCCGTGCCGAGGTCAGCAAGATAGACCGACCTGGATTCGCGGAGCACGACCGGGCAGCCTTGCTGGGCGCTGGTTATCGCCTGGGCAAATGGCTTCCCATGATCACCTTTGCCCGTTTTCACGGCAGATATCTGGACGGCACCCCCAATGAGCGCTTCGACAATCTGTCCCTCTCGCTGCGTTACGATCTGACCCCCTCGAGCGCTCTCAAGCTCCAATTCGATTCCTTCAAGGATCGCAGCGACGTCGGCATCACCTGCTACCAGGATCCCGTCAACTGTCTTTCGGGATCGCAGCGCTATGGCGACTCGAGATTGCTCGGCGTTTCGTATGACCTGGTCTTCTGATGGCCGAAGCGTCTACCGGAAAGCCGCCTGAAGCGGGTCAGTCCAATTCGTATTCGGGTTGGATTTCCCGCCATCCGCGGCTCTTCCTGATCGTCGCTGTTGTTTTGAGCGCCAGCGCGGCTGTTCTGACCGGTTGGCTGGTGGGTCGCGACCTGGAACGCAGCCGCGACGTCGAACTGGCCAAGGAGTTGAGCAGCTATGCGGCGACCCTGGAGGGAGGCACCACCAACAGCCGCCTGATGGGTGCCCTGATCCGCCAGGGAGCTTCCGAAGCGCTTGCCAAGCGCATCGCCGGAGATCGCCTCACCGGCGCGGAACGCGGCGAAATTCTGGCCGACCTCGACCAATTGCGTTCGCTCTTCTTCGTGCGAGAGGTCTTCCTGGTCGCCCGAAATGGCGTATTCATCGCCTCCGGCGACATCGACGACGATCGGAAGCGGCAATTGGCAATAAAGGTTCCCCGCTTTCTCGATGGGGCGTTGAATGGCGCCGCAACCGTCTACCCGGCCGTTCGGTCGGAAAGCGAGGGCGAGGATCGCGGCATCTACCTCTCGGCACCCGTGCGTTCGCCCAATAATCCCGGTGGACCACCCGTCGGCGCGATCAGTGCCAAAGTCGACATCGATCGGCTGGCGGCCCTCTTGCAAAGCTGGACCGGCGGACCGGCGCTGCTCCTTTCGCCCCGGGGTGCTGTCTTTGCGGCAAGCCGCGAGGACTGGAACCTGCGCTTGACTGCGCAGGTCACCCCCGAGAAGCTGGCAGCGCTCCACGCCGGGGGGCAGTTCGGCAACGCCTTGGCGCGCATGGAACGGCAGCCCCGGCTGCCCTTCGACCGCGATACGCGGCGCACCGAAATCGACGGTGAGACCTACGCACTGGCCGTCCAGCCGCTGGATTGGGACGCCCAGGAAGGCGAATGGTCCCTGCTGCTTTTCGACCGGCGGGCGCCCTGGTGGACTCGTCCCTTCGCCATCGCCCTGGCTTCTCTCGCCGGCCTCGTAATGGCTGCGCTACTTTTCTGGATTCACTACCTCGAAATCGCTTCCGAGAGGATGAGAGAGGCCCGGCTGGCTGCCGAGGCCGCCAACCAAGCAAAAGGCGAATTTCTCGCCACCATGAGCCATGAGATTCGCACCCCCATGAATGGGATCCTGGGGATGAATTCGCTCCTTCTCGATACCGCGCTGAACAAGGAGCAAAGGGATCTCGCCGAAACCGTACAGAGCAGCGCGGAGTCGCTCCTCACGCTGCTGAACGACATCCTCGATTTTTCCAAGATCGAGGCCGGCAAGCTCGACATGGAGAACATCGACTTCGATCTCCGCGCCATGCTCGACGACTGTGCGCCCATGCTCGCCGTTCGCGCCCACGAGAAGGGACTCGAATTGGTCTATTCGCTCGCGGCGGACGTACCCATCCAACTGCGGGGCGATCCCGGCCGCCTGCGCCAGATCCTCACCAACCTTACCGGGAATGCCATCAAGTTCACCCAGAAGGGTGAGGTCAGCATCCGGGTGGAGCACCTCGCTTCGAGTGGCGCAAACGCGCGGCTGCGCTTCACGGTACGCGACACCGGGATCGGAATCCCGGAATCCAAGCGCGGCAGGCTGTTCCAGAAATTTTCCCAAGTCGATTCCTCGACCACGCGCAAGTATGGCGGTACCGGCTTGGGACTGGCGATCTCGAAGCTGCTGGTCGAATTGATGGACGGCGAGATCGGCGTCGACAGCCGCGAGGGGGAGGGATCCCTCTTCTGGTTCACGGTCAATCTCGCCCTCGGCGAAGCACCGCCACGGGTCCTGCCCGCCCCCGCACGACTCGATGATGTTCGCATTCTGATCGTCGACGACAATGCCACCAATCGCAAGATTCTGGGAGCGCAATTGTCGGCCTGGCACGCCCGCGCCGACGCCGCGGAAGACGGCGAGAGCGCACTGGCGCGCCTGGATGCCGCCCTGGCTGAGGGAAGCCCCTATCGGGTCGCCATCCTCGACATGGAAATGCCGAACATGGACGGTGCCGAGCTGGGCCGCCGCATTCGTTCCCATCCCGGCCACGGGGCGACCAGACTGGTGATGATGACCTCGGTCGGGCAACGGGGGGACGCCAGGCGTTTGCAGGAAATCGGCTTCGCCGCCTATCTGACCAAACCCGTGCGCCAATCCGATCTGGCGTCCGCCCTGGCGGTCGTCCTCGACGGTTCGGCGCCCGAGGGGCCCATCGTCACGCGGCACAGTCTGAACGAGATGCAGCATGCCGACGCCAATGTTCTGCTGGTCGAGGACAACCTGATCAACCAGCGCGTCGCCGTCGGGCTGCTCAAGAAACAGGGCGTCGTCGCGCATGTCGCCAACAATGGCCTCGAAGCGCTTGCCGCCTTGAAGAAGTCCCGCTACGAACTCGTCCTGATGGATCTGCAGATGCCGGAACTGGGCGGCATGGAGGCGACCCAGCGGATTCGCGATCCGCAGGAGGGCACCCTCGATCCCGCGGTTCCCATCATCGCCCTCACCGCCAATGCCATGGAAAGCGACCGGGAAGCCTGCCTGGCGGCCGGCATGAACGACTATCTGTCTAAACCCCTGAACGCCCGCGACCTTGCTGCGGCTCTAAAGAAGTGGCTGCCC